>CAZWUP010000089.1:0-10339 GCA_964637045.1 uncultured Porticoccaceae bacterium
ACCGCCCTTTGTCCTCGAGGTAATGGCGGAGAATCTGGGCAAGCTCAGCCACTACCCCGCCAGTAAAGGTGGCGATGCCCTGCGGCAGAGTATCTGCCGCTGGCTGGCGCGACGCTTTGCCATCGCCGACGGCCTGCTGGACCCCGCCCGCAACGCCCTGCCGGTAAACGGCACCCGGGAAGCCCTGTTTGCCTTCGCCCAGGCGGTGATCGACCCCTCCCGGGAGGCCCTGGTGGTGTCCCCCAACCCCTTCTACCAGATCTACGAAGGGGCGGCGCTGCTGGCGGGGGCGCAACCCTGGTTTGTCAATGCCACTGCAGACAACGGCTTTTTGGCGGATTTTGCCACCGTCCCCAGGGAGGTCTGGCGGCGCTGCCAGTTGCTCTACATCTGCTCTCCGGGTAACCCCACCGGCGCCGTGATGTCCCTGGCGGAACTGCAGCAGCTGATTGCCCTGGCGGATGAACACGACTTTATTATCGCCAGCGACGAGTGCTACTCGGAGATCTACCCCGACGAAGCCAACCCCCCGCCCGGACTGCTGCAGGCCTGCGCCGCCATGGGGCGCGACGATTTTGCCCGCTGCCTGGTGTTCCACAGCCTGTCGAAGCGCTCCAATCTTCCGGGCCTGCGCTCCGGCTTTGTCGCCGGGGACGCCGCGGTGCTGGAAAAATTTCTGCTCTACCGCACCTACCACGGCTGCGCCATGGCCCTGCCCAGCCAGCTGGCCAGCATTGCCGCCTGGGACGACGAAACCCATGTGCGGGAAAACCGCCGCCTGTACCGGGAAAAATTCGCCGCGGTGACGGCGATTCTGGCCCCGGTAATGGCGGTGCAAGTGCCGGATGCGGGCTTTTATCTGTGGCCGGAAACCCCGGTGGCAGACGATCTCTTTACCCGCGAGCTGTTCGCCACCAGCCATCTCCAGGTGGTGCCGGGCAGCTACCTGGCCCGGGACACCAGCGGCGGCAACCCGGGCGCCAAGCGCATCCGCATGGCCCTGGTGGCAACCCTCGACGAGTGCGTCGAGGGCGCCTGGCGACTGCGCCGCCATCTCGAGAGCCGCTACTGATGCTAAAGAAGGAAAGGGCCGCCTATATTCTCGCCAGATTGGCGGAGCTCTATCCCGCCCCGCCCATCCCCCTGGCCCACAAGGACCCCTACACCCTGCTGGTGGCGGTGCTGCTCTCCGCCCAGTGCACCGACGAGCGGGTCAACAAGGTCACCCCGGCGCTGTTTGCCCTGGCGGACAACCCGGCGGACATGGCCAAGGTACCAGAGGAGGAAATCTACCGGGTGATCAAGCCCTGCGGTCTGGCGCCCCAGAAGTCCAGGGCCATTGCCACCCTGTCGCGGATCCTGGTGGCGGAGCACGGCGGCCAGGTGCCCAGGGACATGGCCGCCCTGGAGCGGCTGCCCGGGGTGGGCCACAAGACCGCCAGCGTGGTGATGTCCCAGGCCTTTGGCGAACCGGCCTTTCCCGTCGACACCCATATCCACCGCCTGGCCCAACGCTGGGGTCTCAGCAGCGGCAAGAGCGTGGCGCAAACGGAAAAGGACCTCAAGCGCCTGTTCCCCAGGGCCAGCTGGAACGCCCTGCACCTGCAGATCATCTATTACGGGCGGGAGTACTGCTCAGCCCGGGGCTGCGACGGCACCCGCTGCGAGATTTGCCGCACCTGCTTTCCCCGCCGGGTGAAGCCCCTGGCGACGCGAAAGGCGTAAGCTGGCGGAGGTGCTGAATATTAACCCGGCATGAATTATTGTCGGGTTAATAACTGCTGCCCACCTCGTCAAGCCACACCAGCGACGCCATCCTTCCGGTAATGCCGTCCCGGCGATAGGAAAAGAAGGTGTCCGCCTCGGCGACGGTGCAGTGGTCGCCGCCGTAAACAGCGGTGACCCCGAGGGCGGCCAACTCCGCGCGGGCCAGGGCGTAGATGTCGGCGCGGTATTTGCCGGGGGCAGAGGCGACAAAGCAGCTGGGGACGGCCCGGGCGTGGCCGCTGTCGATGGCGTTGGCGACGAAGATGTCGAGCACCTCCGCCCCCACTTCGAAGGCGGCGGGACCGATGGCCGGCCCCAGGTAGGCCAACACCTGGGAGGGGGCTACCGCGAGGGCGGCAACCGTGGTGCGCAGCACCCCGGCCGCCAGCCCCCGCCAGCCGGCGTGGGCGGCGGCCACGGCACCGCCGTCGGCGGTACACAGCAGCACCGGCAGACAGTCCGCGGTGAGAACAGCGCACACCCGGCCGGCAACCGACGTCCAGGCGGCATCCGCCACCGGCGGCGCCAGATCCTGCGGGGACCCGGCACCCAGCGCCACCACCTGGGTGCCGTGGACCTGCTCCAGCCACACCGGCTCCGCCGGCAGCCCCAGCTCCCGGCGCAACAGGGCCCGGTTGTGGGCCACGGCAACGGGGTCGTCACCCACATGGGTGGCCAGATTCAAGCTGTCCCAGGGCCCTGTGCTCACCCCGCCGCGGCGGGTGGTCACCAGTGCCCGCACCCGCTTTGGCGCCGGCCAAAAGGGCTCCAGGCAGTCAACCATCAGCCGGCCTCCAGGGCCGCCAGCAGCTGCAGAAAATCCTCCGGGAGTGGCGAGGACCAGCTCACGGTGTCGCCACTGGCGGGGTGGCTCAGGGTCAGGGCCACGGCGTGGAGGGCCTGGCGCCGGAACCCCCGCAGGGTCTCGATCAGCGCCTGGCTGGCCCCCGGCGGCAGCTTGGGTCGGCCGCCGTACAGCGGATCCCCCACCAGGGGATAGCCGATATGGGCCATATGTACCCGGATCTGGTGGGTGCGGCCGGTTTCCAGCTGGAGGCGAATATGGGCGTGATGGCCGTAGCGGTGAACAACGCGGAAATGGGTCACCGCCGGCTTGCCGCCGTGGCTGACCACCGCCATCCGGGTGCGCTGCCTGGGGTGGCGGCCGATGGGCTGGTCGATCACCCGCCCCCCCACGGGGATTCCCTGGACCACCGCCTCGTACTCCCGGGTGACGTCGTGGGCCTGCAGCTGGGCCACCAGGGAGGTCTGGGCCTGGAGGGTGCGGGCCACCACCATGAGACCCGAGGTATCCTTGTCCAGGCGGTGGACGATACCGGCGCGGGGAATATTTTCCTGTCCCGGATAGCGGTGCAGCAGGGCATTGAGCAGGGTGCCCTGAGAGTTGCCCGCCCCCGGATGCACCACCAGCCCCACCGGCTTGTTGATCACCAGAATGTGGTCGTCTTCATGGACGATGTCCAGGGCGATGTCCTCGGACTGCCAGTCCCCCTGGGGCTGGAGTTCCGCCTGCAACCTCAGGTGCTCGCCGCCAAATACCTTGTCCCTGGGCTTGCAGGCCCCGCCATTGAGCGTAAGATCACCGCTCTTGATCCACAATTGCAGCTGGGAACGGGAAAATTCCCGAAACAGGGCCGCCGCGGCCTGGTCCAGGCGCTGGCCAATGAAGCTGTCGGGAATGGTTCCCTCAAGGGTGATCCGGTTGTCTGACATGGGTATTCGTGTTTTGCTCTTGCGATAGCTGTGGTTAAATAACGCCTCTTGAGGCCATTGTAACTGGCAGAACGGAAACAATAGAGAACTTTACAGTTTATGCGACTTATTACGCTGCTCCTGTTGGCCACGCTGACACTTACCGGTTGCTCCTCGATACCCTTTTTCGGCAAGGATGACGACGACAAGGAATCCACCTCGGAAACCGAAGGCTATACCGAGCGGGACTTCTACGACGTTATCCAGCGCAACCTCAACAGCAGCCGCTGGGATGATGCCATCACCAACCTCCAGGCCCTGGAGTCCCAATTCCCCTTTGGCACCTACGCCGAGCAGGCCCAGCTGGAGCTGATTTACGCCTACCACCGCTCCTCCGACTACGAGGCCGCCATCGCCGCCGCCGACCGCTTTATCCGCCTCCACCCGCGCCACCCCAATGTGGACTACGCCTACTACATCAAGGGCCTGTCCTACCTCAAGCAGAGCCGCACCTTTCTCGACAACTTCATTCCCACCGACCTCACCAGCCGCGACCCCGGGGCCGCGCGGGAGGCCTTTGGCGCCTTCAGCGAGCTGCTCACCCTGTACCCCAACAGCAGCTACTCCGCCGACGCCCGCAAGCGCATGGTATTTTTGAGAAACCTGCTGGCCCAGTACGAAATTCACGCCGCCAACTACTACTTCGAGCGCCGCGCCTATGTGGCGGCGGCCAACCGCGGCCGCTATGTGGTGGAAAATTTCCAGCAGACTCCCGCGGTGCCCGACGCCCTGGCCATCATGGCCGAGGCCTACCATCTGCTGGGCAAGGACCAGCTGTCCCAGAGCGCGGTGGATGTGCTGGCAGCCAACTTCCCCGACTACCCCTCCCTGGACGACGAGGGCAATTTCGCCTATCAGGGCAAGACACCCAAGCAGGGCAAAGCCTGGTCCCGGGCGCTCACCCTGGGGCTTTACGACAACCGCGCCGCCCCCAGGTACGACACCCGCTACCTGTACAACCCGGATACCCCAAAGAGGCGCGAGGAAAAGCAGGCCAAGGCCCAACAGACCGCCGCCCAGGAGCGCGGCGAGGAGTCCGAGCGCTCACTCCTCAACAAGGCCACCTTTGGCCTGCTGGGGGACGACGGTGAAGATGCCCGGCCCGACGAGGAGGTGACAGAGCCCACCACAGCCCCGAGGGACGCCAGCTCCAGGGAAGCACCGGACTTCGAAATGGAGGCCGCAGGCCCCCGCCGCTCCCTCCTCAACAAGGCCACCTTCGGCCTTGTCGGCGACGACGGCGAGGAGCGGGACGACCGCTCCGAGGACCAGGACCAGGACCAGGACCAGGAAGAGGAAACCAATCCTGAAGAGGAGACCAACAGCGACGAAGAGGCCGAGACCTCCGAGGGCAAGCGCTCCTTCCTCAACAAGGCCACCTTCGGCATCTTCGGTGACGACGGCAGGGAATCAGATAGCGAGAAGGACGACGACGAAGGGGAATCCAGCAACAAAGCCGACTGGTAACAGTCGCGAGCTGCAAAAATGCCGGGGTCCTTGCCCCGGCATTTTTTATTCTATCGCTGGTAACGACTCAGCAACTGACGGGTCTGTGTAAGACGTTAAGCCCGGCAATCTGATGTCGGCACAGGATAGTTACAGGCCCTGGATGAATGGCACTGAATTACTCACAAGTCGGAAATTAGGGCGACACTTTGGGGTCGAGGGCAGAGGTTTCCAGCAGCGTCCCTGCTGCATACGGTCGCGAAACGCCATCCCAGGGCTGCGGTTGGGCTACGAGGCCGCAAAAGCCCTTAATTCACTGCCACCTATCACAGGAATGACGCTATGCAGTTTGCCAAGGGCTTGGAACGGGCGGTGGACCTGCCCCTATTGCTGGATGAGCTGGTTGGCGACGGCCTGCTCACCCGGCTTGAGGCCAACCGAATAGCCAGTGGCGAGCGCACCCGGGAGCAGCGCCAGGCGCACCCCCTCAGCTATATCGCCAGCCGCCAGCCGGAGTGCCTCAAGGTCCCCGGACGGATCCTCGATCTGGACACCCTGACCGCCTGGTTTGCCGACAAGGCCGGGCTCGAGGTCTGGCATATCGACCCCCTCAAGGTGAATGTGCCCGCGGTCACCTCGGTGATGTCCTTCGAATTTGCCAGTCGCCACGGTATTCTCTGTGTCGAGGTCAACGACCGGGAGGCGGTGATCGCCACCGGTCAGCCGATGATCACCGCCTGGGTGAATACCGTGGAGCAGGTCTGCCGCAAGCCGGTGCGGCGGGTGGTGACCAACACCGACGACCTGCGCAAATACACGGTGGAATTCTACTCCCTGGCCAGGTCGGTGCAGGGCGCCGACCGCCAACAGGCCCCCGACGCCCGCACCGCCACCGGCAATATGGAGCAGCTGTTCGAGCTGGGTTCCCTGAAGGACCCCGACGCCCAGGACCAGCACATCGTGCGCATCGTCGACTGGCTGCTGCAGTACGCCTACGAGCAGCGGGCCAGCGATATCCATATCGAACCCCGGCGGGAAAAATGCAAGGTCCGCTTCCGCATCGACGGGGTGCTTCACCAGGTGTACGAACTGCCGGCGCCGGTGATGCAGGCCATCACCAGCCGCCTCAAGATCCTTGGCCGCATGAATGTCGCCGAGCGCCGCAAGCCCCAGGACGGCCGCATCAAGTCCCGCACCCCCCAGGGCAGCGAGGTGGAGCTGCGCCTGTCCACCCTGCCCACCGCCTTCGGCGAAAAACTGGTGATGCGGATCTTTGACCCCGAGGTGCTGCTGCGCAGCTTCAGTGACCTGGGCCTCACCGGCCAGGACTACCAGCGCTGGCAGGAGATGGTCTCCCGGCCCCACGGCATCGTGCTGGTCACCGGCCCCACCGGCTCCGGAAAAACCACGACCCTGTACTCCACCCTCAGGCAGCTGGCCACCGAGGAGGTCAATGTCAGCACCGTGGAAGACCCCATCGAAATGGTGGTGGATGTGTTCAACCAGACCCAGGTCCACCACGCCATCGACCTGGACTTTGCCTCCGGCATCCGCACCCTGATGCGCCAGGACCCGGATATCATCATGGTGGGTGAAATCCGCGACCGGGAGACTGCGGAGATGGCCATCCAGGCGGCCCTCACCGGCCACCTGGTGCTGTCCACCCTGCACACCAACGGCGCGCCGGCGGCGGTCACCCGGCTGCTGGACCTGGGGATTCCCGCTCACCTGCTGCGGGTGACCCTCAACGGGGTCATGGCCCAGCGCCTGGTGCGCCTGCTGTGCCCCCACTGCAAGGAGCAGGTTGCCGCCGACGACGGGGTGTGGCAGCAGCTTGTCAGCCCCTGGAAGCTGGCCTGTCCGGACCATGTTTGCCAGCCCGTTGGCTGCCTGGAGTGCCGCAACACCGGCTTCCTCGGGCGCCAGGGGGTGTACGAAATCATGCCCCTCAGCGGGCCCCTCAAGGCCCTGCTGAAGGACACCGGAGATATCGCCGAATTGCGTATCCAGGCGCTCCGGGAGGGGATGAAAACCCTGCGCCTCAGCGGCGCCCTCAAGGTGGCCGCCGGGCTCACCTCCGTAGCCGAAGTATTGCGAGTAACCGCCGACCATGACGACTGATCCCAGCCTCCGACTCCGCCACTTGGCGGTACCCCATCTCAGCGACGCCCTGGTGGACACGGCCTGTGCCCGGGTGGCGGATTTCTGCCAGCGCCACCGGGAGGAAGGCGCCTGGCTGGCGCAACAGCTGGAGGATTCCAGCTTTGCCGCCCAGCTGGCAACGGTGTGGAGTTGCAGCACCTTTGTTCACGAAACCTGCATGATCAGCCCCGGCACCTTTGTCGAGCTGGTCACCAGTGGCGACCTGGGGACGTCCTACGACGATGCCGGCTACAGCGCTAGGCTGGCGGCCAGGCTCGCCGGCACTGCCGACGAAAAGCAGCTGCAGCGGGTGCTGCGCCAGTTCCGGCGCCGGGAAATGCTGCGCATCGTGTGGCGGGACTTCAGCCGCGCCGCCCCCCTGCTGGAGACCACCGGGGATGTCACCCGCCTGGCAGAGGCCTGCCTCCAGCACAGCCTGGAGTTTCTCCAGCCCCTGGTGGAGCAACAGCTGGGGACCCCGGTGGGGGCAGCCAGCGGCCGACCCCAGCGCCTGGTGGTGCTGGGGATGGGCAAGATGGGTGCCTGGGAGCTCAATGTGTCCTCCGATATCGACCTGATCTTCGCCTTCCCCGAGGGCGGCGAAACCTGCGGCGGTCGGCGCCAGGTGAGCAACCAGGAGTTCTTTATCCGTCTCGCCCAGAAACTGATCCAGGCCCTGGACAACAATACCGCCGACGGCTTTGTGTTCCGGGTGGACATGCGCCTGCGCCCCTACGGCGAGAGCGGTGCCCTGGTACTCAATTTCGACGCCATGGAAGAGTACTACCAGACCCAGGGCCGGGACTGGGAGCGCTACGCCATGATCAAGGCGCGGGTGGTGGCGGGGGCGCGGGAGGACGGCGAGGCCCTGATGGCCATCCTGCGTCCCTTCACCTACCGCAGGTACATCGACTTTACCGCCATCCAGTCCCTGCGGGACATGAAAAACCTGATCAACCGGGAAGTGGCCCGCCTCGGCAACGCCGATGACGTCAAGAAGGGGGCCGGCGGCATTCGCGAGGTGGAATTTATCGCCCAGGCCTTTCAGTTGATTCGCGGCGGCAAGGACAAGCGCTTCCAGAACCCCTCCCTGCAGGCGATCCTCGGCCTGCTGGCGGAAGAGCAGCTGTTGCCCGCGGGGGAGCCCGAGCTGCTGTGGCGGGCCTACGAATTCCTGCGCAATACCGAGCACGTCCTGCAGGGGGCCGGTGACCGCCAGACCCAGGTCTTGCCGGAAGACAGCGGGGGCCGGGCGGTGGTGGCGGCGGTGATGGGCTATAACTCTTGGCAGGGGTTCTACCGTCACCTGGAGGATCACCGCAGCGCCGTGCAGCGGGTGTTTGCCGGCATTGCCGCGGAAACCTCGGGGGAAGCCCGGCCCGAACCCGAACAGCAGGCGGCCAGGGCGCTGTGGCTGGGGACGCCGGATGCGGAGAGTCTGGGCCGCGAGCTGGAGGCCCTGGGCTACCGCGACGCGGCGGCCCTGGCCGCCCAGCTCCACGAACTGCGGGAAGGGCGTGCCGTGAAGGGCATGAGCGCGTCGGTGCGGGACCGGCTCGACACCTTTATGCCCCTGCTTATCACCCTGTGCCGGGAGCGCGGCGACGCCACCGGCGTGCTCGGCCGGATCCTGCCGCTGGTGGCGGCGGTACTGCGCCGCAGCGCCTACCTGGTGCTGCTGATCGAAAACCCCGAGGCCCTGCGCCAGCTGGTCTACCTGTGTGGCGAAAGCAGCTGGATCGCCAGCCAAATCGGCCGCTATCCCGCCCTGCTGGATGAATTGCTCGATCCCCGCACCCTGTTCACCCCCCAGGACAAGCACAGCATCAGCCAGGACCTGCGCCAGCACCTGCTGCGCATCCCCGGCGAGGACCTGGAGGCGCAAATGGAGGCGCTGCGCTACTTTCGCCGCGCCCAGGCCCTGCGCATCGCCGCCTGTGAAGTGTCCGGCGCCCTGCCCCTGATGAAGGTCAGCGACAACCTGACCTGGCTGGCGGAGGCGGTGCTCGAACAGGTGCAGGCCATCGCCTGGGGCTGGATGGTCGCCCGCCACGGGCGCCCCGGCAGGGGCGACCCGGCACAGGCGGACCCGGGGCTGCTGGTGGTGGGCTACGGCAAGCTCGGCGGTATCGAGTTGGGCCACGGCTCGGACCTGGACCTGGTGTTTCTCCACAGCGCCGATCCCAACCTGGCCAGCGACGGCGAGCGCAGCATCGACAACAACAGCTTCTTCCTGCGCCTCTGCCAGCGCATGATCCACATCCTCACCACCCACACCGCCAGCGGCGATCTCTACGAGGTGGACCCCCGCTTGCGCCCCAACGGCAACTCCGGCCTGCTGGTAACCTCCCTGGCGGCCTTCGAGAAATACCAGCGGGACAGCGCCTGGACCTGGGAGCACCAGGCCCTGGCGCGGGCCAGAGCCATCTGCGGCGACGCCGACCTCGCCCGGGAGTTCGCCCGGGTGCGCCACGAGATCCTCGGCCTGCCGCGGGACCCGGCGAGCCTGGTGGCCGATGTGGTGGAAATGCGGGAAAAAATGCGTGTCCATCTGGGCAGCAAGGCGGGGGATGGCGAGGGCCAGTTTCACCTCAAGCAGGATGCCGGCGGCATTGTGGATGTCGAATTTATGGTGCAATACCTGGTGCTCCGCCACGCCCACCAGCACCCGGATCTGCTGGAGTTCACCGACAATATGCGGATTCTCGACGCCATTGCCCGCAACCAGTTGATGGCCGGGGAGCAGGTTCAAACCTTGCAACAGGCCTACGTCCATTACCGCGGCCTGGGCCACCGACTGAGCTTGCAGGGAGCACCCGCTGTGGTGGAGGTGGCGCAAGGCAGCGAGCTGGACGGTTATCGCCAGCGAGTGGCTGCCATCTGGCAGCAGGTGATGGCGCCGGTTGCGGCGTCTTGAGGCAGGCGGGGCCTGTGGATGCTTGTCGTGGCCACCCTGGCTGACCGGCGGTGGACAATCCTGCGCCCCCGAGCTGGCAAGGCCTGACAATCATCTACAGCGGGTCAATTTTTACTGCGCAAGAATGGACCGCCGAGTTGGGTGTTATGGGGTGATTCGCTGGTGCCAGTACCCGGGCTTTCTGGAGTGATGAACGAAAGCGACAACAGTGATTGCCTGGTTATCTGCTATGGTCACAATGGAGAAAGGAAATCGTTGAAGAACAAGCCTTTTTGCTCCCAGCCTGGCGGCCTC
>CAZWUP010000090.1:0-10318 GCA_964637045.1 uncultured Porticoccaceae bacterium
CAGAGGTGGGAAAGTCGCCCTATTCGCTTCGCATCACCACCATTCCCCCGGAGGAGAGCCTGCCCCACGAGCGGAGCGAGTGCCCTGGGTGCCGGGCTCCTACAATAGAACCGAAACATAAGGCAGTATCAAACTGAAAGAGTACTAGCCGCCTGCCGGGAGCAGCGCCACGGTATCCCCGAGGACGATGTTTCCCGGCGTCAGCACCCGGCAACAGACCCCGCCCCGCCACCCCGGTGCCAGGGCCGCCATCAACCCGGGACAGGCCTGATCCATCTTGTGGCAGGGATCGGTCTCCCGGGTAATCAACAACTCCAGCTCGCCAATGCAGAGGGTACGGCCCACATCCCCGGGGCCGAAACCGATCCCGGACACCAGCAGGTTGGCGCGCCGGGTGAGCCAGGGGAGCTCCCGGCCCAGTTCGGCGCAGGCCTGGAGCCAGCTGTCCGCACTGAGGACGGTCACCTGGCGCCTGCCCGGGCGGCCGCGAAAATCCCCTTCAAGGCCGTGCTCCAGAGTTACCGACACCCTGTCGAGAGGGCGCATGGGGGCACCGGATCGGGGGCGAACGGCAATGCCGCGCAGGTGGGTCATGGTTTGTCCTGTGGGGTGTTGGCAAGGTTGCGATTATGCTGGAAAAGGGCCGCCGGAGTATCCCGGAGTCTAGCAGCCGTCCCCGGCGCCGCGGAACAGCGCCGGATCCAGGCCGTGTCTTTTCACCAGCTTGTGGAAGTCGGAGCGGTTGCGCCCCGCCAGCTCCGCGCTCTGGGTCATATTGCCATGGGTGGCGGTGAGCAGGCTCACCAGGTAGTCCCGCTCGAACGCCTTGCGGGCCTCCCTCAAGGAGCTGATGGGCGCCGCCCTCTCCACCGGCAGGGCCTGGCCGGTTTGCGCGGCGGAAATTACCGGCCCCGCGCTGAGGGCGAACAAGCGCTCCATGACGTTTTCCAGCTGGCGGATATTGCCCGGCCAGTGGTAGCCCAACAGTAGGGCCAGGGCGTCCGGGGCCAGGGCCTTTTCCGGCCTGCCGGTGCGCCTGGATATCCGCTTCAGAAAGTGTCCGGCGAGCAGGGGAATGTCCTCCAGGCGCTCCCGCAGGGGCGGTAGCTGAAGGTTGACCACATTGAGGCGGTAGAACAGGTCCTCGCGAAATTGCCGGTTGGCGATGGCCGCCTCCAGGTCGACATGGGTGGCGGATACGATACGGGCATCCACGGTGATATCCCGGCGCCCACCCACCGGCCGCAACGTCCCCTCCTGGAGGACCCGCAACAGCTTGGCCTGGAGGGGATAGTCCAGGTCGCCGATCTCGTCCAGCAGCAGGGTGCCGCCGTCGGCGGTGGTGAACAGGCCCTCGCGGTCCTGGGTGGCGCCGGTAAAGGCACCCTTGACATGGCCGAACAGCTCCGACTCCAGCAAATCCGCCGGAATGGCGCTGCAATTGATGGCCACGAAGGGCCTGGCCGCCCGCGGGCTGTGGCTGTGAATCAACTCCGCCAGCAGTTCCTTGCCGGTGCCGCTCTCGCCGGTGACCAGGATATTGACGTCGCTTTCGGCGTAGAGCCGCGCCTGCTCCAGCAGCCTGAACATTTTGGCGCTGCGGGTGATCAGCCGGCCGGTGTCCAGCGGCGCCGACTCGCCGGTGGGCGGCCGCAACGCCAGGGCCTCCGCCAGGGTCGACTGGAGCTCATCCTTGTCCACCGGCTTGGTGAGGAAGGCAAAGATGCCCTCCCTGGTGGCCTCCACCGCTTCGCGGATGGTGCCGTGGGCGGTGAGCATGATCACCGGCAGTCCGGGCCAGCGGTGGTGGACCCGGGCAAACAGCGCCATGCCGTCCATCGGTGCCATGCGCAGGTCGGTGAGCAGGGCGTGAACCTCGTGGCGTTCCAAGAGGGCCAGGGCGTCGCTCCCGGACTCCGCCGCCAGAGTCCGGTAACCCAGGGCGCCGAGGCGCAGGCACAACAGTTTGAGCATGCCGGGGTCGTCGTCGACAATCAGCACCTGGGGCGATTTCACTTGGCTTCTCCATTGGGGCTGAGGTTGTTGATGTCGGTTTCGATGGCGCGAATTCCGTCGATGGTGGCCTCCAGTTCACTGGATAGGTCGGCGATTCGGCTTTCCAGGACGGCATAGCTGCGGGCGCTGTCGCGAATCAGCGCCACCAGGGCCAGCTGTCCCGGGGTCCAGGCGGGATCACTGGCGAGCCTGGCGAGAGCCTCCCGCAGTATTCCCGGCGTCTGGTCCGGACGGCAGCTGGCCAGCAGCACCAATTCCAGGTCCCAGCGGGGGTCGCCGGCAACCGCCGTCAGCGTCCGCAGGCGGTGCCGCTGCCCCTCCACTGGCAAATCGCACAGCTGTTGACGCCGCACCAGCCAGGCCTCCACCCCAGAGTCCGGCCCGGCAGCCACCGCCGCACGTTGCTCCGGCGCAGCGGCCGACTGCGGCAGCCCGGCCTGGCAACCCGCCAGGAGGGCGGCCAACAGGCCCGGCATCACCCGTTTTATCATCCCTGCTTTCACGATCCCTGATTTCATAGTCCCTGGTCCGCCCGTTGTAGAGGAAAATGGAGTTCGAAGGTGGCGCCCTGGCCGGGGGTCGACACCACCCGGATCGAGCCCTTGAGCAGGGCGACGCTGTCCTTGACGATGGCCAGGCCGATGCCATTCTTGGGCACCCGGTGGCGGAGGCCGGTACGGCCCTTGTAGAAAGGGGTGAAGATGGCCTCCAGTTCGTCGCTGTCGATCCCCGGGCCATTGTCCGTCACCCGCAGCCGCCAGCCGTCGTCCAGCAGCCGCCACTCAACCTCGATCACCCCCGGGGAGGAACAGAACTGGAAGGCATTGCCCAGCAGATTCCTGACGATCATTTCCAACAGCCGCGGGTCGCTGTGGACCTGGTCACCATCACCCGCCAAACTCCATCCCACCACCTTGTCTGGCTCAGCCGCCGCGAGGCTGTGGCGGCAGTTTTCACACAACTGGCGAATGTCCACCGCCGCGCAGTGGGTGACCAGACCGTGGGACACCGCATTGTAGTTGAGCAGCTGCTGGATCAAATTGTTGAGATTGCGGGCATTGGCGGTGAGGATCTCCAGCACCGGCAGCTGCTCCACCCGCGGGGGGGCGGGAACACCATCCCGCAGCAGGTTGCCGGCCTCGATAATGGCCGCCAGCGGGGTCTTGAGCTCGTGGGTGACATGCTGGATAAAGGCGTTTTTTTGCCGGTCGCTGGCCTCCACCTGCTGGCGCATCCACTCCAGGTTGTCCCCCAGGGCCACCAGGTCCGCCGGCCCGCTGATGGCGATGGGGGTCTGCCACTGCTGCTGGCCCAGGGCCCGGATCGCCTGACTCAGGCGCCAGATGGGGCGCGACACCCGATAGGTGCCGATGATCAGCAGCAGCAACGTGCCCGGCAGGGCGAGCATGGTGAACAGCAGCAACTGTTCGAAGATACGGCTGAAATTGGCTTCCCCCTCCTGCACCGCGGCGCCCCGCAGGCGGTCGACATTCTGGGTCAGGTGGTCCCCCAGGGCAACCAGCCTCCTCAGGGGTTCCGTCAGCTGCTCCGAAGTGAGCGCCGGCACGGCCGCCAACAGCTGGTGCACCTCATCCGCGGTGACGGCGATATCCGCCAGCAGGCGGTCGCCCCTCCCATCCTCCGCCAACAGCCCTTGGAGGGCGCCGCCATGGGTCCTCAGGGCCTCCCGTTTGTGGCCATACAGGGCCAGGAAGCTGGGGTCGCGCAACAGCTGGTATTGCCGCGCCGAGCGCACCATCTCCCTCAGGGTGTCCGCCAGTGCCGCGCTGTTGCTCGCCAGGGCATCCATCCGCTGCACCAGTTGGCGCTGGCTGCGGGTTTGCTCCTGGAGGGCGACGGCGGCGTAGCTCACCGCCACCAGCAGGGGCAGGATCGCCAGCAAGGTGGCCCCTGCCCATTGCTGCAACAGGGTGAATCTGCTGAGGAGCGGTTTCATGGTGGGGTCCGGGCCAGTGCGGAAATCCCGGAGTGTGCCTGAAAATCCTTGTGTTGCAAATAAACAACACCACAACTCAATGAATATTTTGGCTTTTTTTTAAATCACCAGCATATGTTTCCTTTTTGCAACAAAGACCCCTGACCAAACCCCCCAGAAAAATAGCAAGCCTATGAATTTAAAGCCTTTTTAAAATTGGCACCGGGCTTGCTATGGAGCTGGTCCCAACAGACTATCGCCGAGGCGTTGTTATGAATCTCAGCCTTCCCCTGCTGGCCATCGCGGCCGTCCTCACCACCGCGCCCGCCCTGGCGGCCCCTGAAGCCGGCGGCAGCCCCACTGCGCCAGCGGACCCAGTGGAACCCCGGGAGCGGTATATCGACATGTTTCATCAATTGGACGAAGACGGCAGCCAGTCCCTGAGTGTTGACGAGGCGGTCACCGTGGGCCTCACCCCCGAAAGCTTCCAGCGCCTGGATAAAAACGCCAATGGCAGCCTGGAGCTCGACGAGTTTCTGGAGCTGATTCCCAGCGACGAAGCGGTGCCCGGCGCCCACAACCGCTGACCCGGACCCGCTGCGAGCGACAACAGGACATCGACACCAGACCACGAAGTAAAACCAAGGAACAAGGAGCACTCCATGAAAAAGATGATGATTCCCGCCCTGACCATTGCCCTCCTCGGCCCCTCATCGGGCTTTGCCCAGGGCGGCCAGGAGCAGGGGCTGTATATCGGCGGCAACTATGGCGGCTACAAGGCGCGGGGAGGTGATTTCGACGATGAAAATGACCTCTACGAGGGGCTAGTGGGGGTTCAGGTCTCACCCTATCTGGCCATCGAGGCCAACTACACGGACTTCGGCAGTTACGGCAGCAGTTCGGCCTCCGCCGAGGTGGACGGCCTGGGGGCGGCCCTGGTGGGTCAGCTGCCCCTTACCGATTCCCTCGCCCTCTACGCCAAGGGGGGGTGGTTCTGGTGGGACGGGGATGTCGAGGTGCTGGGTGTGCGGCGGGAGTTCGACGACGACACCCCGTTCTACGGCGCCGGTGTCAGGTTCCGGGTCAGCGATGCCCTCGGCCTCAATGTGGAGTACAAGCGCTACGAGATCGAGTTCGACGGCGGCGCCTTCCCGCTGCCACCCAGGGCGGATGACACCGACCTGGACACCCTGACCCTGGGTCTGCGCTACAGCTTTTAGGGCCGCAAGGCGGCACCGGTGAAGCCCTCACCGCCGCCACTGGCCCCACCGGACCACAACATACCCATTGAGGAGCAAATCCATGAGCAGAACAGCGATTACCGGCCTGCTACCAGCCCTGGCACTGGCGTTGACCCTTGGCGCCTGCGATCAGCAGGGCCCGGCGGAACGCACCGAGGAAGCCATCGACAACGCCGCGGAAGAGGTGAAAGAGGAATCAGCGGAGCTTTTCGAGGACGCCAATGATAAGGCTGAAGACACCGAGGACGCGACCACAGATGCCCTTGACGATGCCGGAGACAAGCTTGAAAAGTGTGCCGAATTAGGCCTCACCGATTGCTGATCGACACTGTGGCGAGCCCGGCCGATAGCGCCACCGCGCCGGGCTTCGGCAGGCGGCCTGCCCTGTTCAGTCAGGGGCTGACAGTTGCCTGTGGCCCGGCGGGCAAGGCGCCGGACTGACCACAGGGCGGATCCGACCCACCCTGTTGCTTGACCCCTTCGGGGGTCTTTTTTTTGCGCGCGGCCCCCGCCACACCCCCGACACCATTGGCCAAAAGACCAGCGGCGCCCTTCCCTGCTTATAGTGAGCATGCTTATAATGGCCGTGCTCCGACAATACCCAGCGGATACCGCCGTGACCATCAAGCCCCACAAGCCCACCCCCCTGGGTTTTCTCGTTACCGACATCGCCCGCCATATCCGGCGCTTGTTTGACCGGCGGCTTTCCAGCCACGGTCTCACCCAGGTGCAGTGGCGGGCCATCCTGGCGATTTCGAACCGTCCGGGCTCCAGCCAGAAGACCATCGCCGAGGTGCTGGAGATCCAGCCCATCACCCTGACCCGGCTGATGGACCGCATGGCAAAGGGCGGCTGGGTGGAGCGCCGGGCGGACCCGGCGGATCGCCGCGCGGTGCGGGTGTATCTCACCGCCAAGGCGGAGCCGGTGCTGAGCGTGGCGGCGGAGTGCTCCGCCGAGGTCATCGACAAGGCCTGTACCGGCCTCAGCAAACAACAGGAGGAGGAACTCCTCGCCCTGCTCACCATCGTCAAGGAGAACCTGGCCGGTGACTGACCATCAGACCTCAAGTGCAAGGAACCCAGGATGACCCCCCAAGTCCGCCGCGTATTGATGTGGACCCTCCCGCTGCTGGCAGTGCTGACCATGGCCCTGTTCTGGGCCTACAGTGGCCGCTATATCGCCACCGACAACGCCTATGTCAAAGCCACCCAGATCCATATCAGCCCCGAGGTTTCCGGGCTGATCCAGCGGGTGTGGGTAGGGGAAAACCAAAGGATTGACGCCGGCGATCCCCTGTTCACCCTCAACCAGGCCCCCTTTGTCACCGCCATCGCCGGCATCGAGGCGGAACTGGACAGCATTCGCATCGATATCGAGACCCGGCGCGCCGCCTGGCGGCAAAAGAACGAGGAACTCAAGCTGGCGGAGGAAAACCTGGCTTATCTGGGTCGCGAATATCAGCGCCAGGCCAACCTGGCCAAAAAGGGCATGAATGCGGAAAACCAACTGGACCGGGCGCTCCACGACCAACAGCAGGCACGCCAGGCGGTGGCGGTGATCGGCGAGGACCTCAAACGCCTGTTGGCGGGCCTCCAGGGCAGCCTCGACCTGCCGGTGACGGAGCACCCCAACTACCAGGCGACCCTGGCCCGCCTCAACCAGGCCCGCCTGGACCTGGCCAACACCAGGATCACCAGCCCCATCGCGGGTGTCGCCTCCAAGGTGCCCAACCCCGGGGAGTACGCCGAGGCGGGTCAGCCGCTGATGACCGTGGTGGGTACCGGCCGCCACTGGGTGGAAGCCAATTACATGGAGACCGACCTCACCAAGGTGGTTCCCGGGATGCCGGCCACCATCGAGGTGGACACCTATCCGGGTAAAGTCTGGCAGGGGGTGGTGGAGAGCATCAGTCCCGCCACCGGGTCGGAATTCGCCATCCTGCCGCCCCAGAACGCCACCGGCAACTGGGTCAAGATCACCCAGCGCATTCCGGTGCGCATCAGCCTCGACTGGCGGCCGGGAGATCCGGAGTTGCGCAAGGGCATGACCGCGGCAGTGGCCATCGACACCGGCAGCTACCGCTGATGTTCCCCCATGGCTGAGCCCACGGTCATCAGCGACACCCCCAGGGTCCAGGTCAGCGAGGGCACCCGCAAGTGGAATCTATTCCTGATGTCCATGTCGGTGGTGCTGATCACCCTGGACAGCACCATTGCCAATGTCGCCCTGCCCCATATCCAGGGGGCCATGTCCACCACCCAGGACCAGCTGGCCTGGGTGCTGACGTCCTATATCCTCGCCAATGCCATCTTTATGCCGCTGACG
This sequence comes from uncultured Porticoccaceae bacterium, assembly GCA_964637045.1. Taxonomy (GTDB): domain Bacteria; phylum Pseudomonadota; class Gammaproteobacteria; order Pseudomonadales; family Porticoccaceae; genus CAYXXZ01. Next base: position 7,520 of record CAZWUP010000090.1, read on the forward strand.
GGCTTTCTCTGCGATCGCTATGGCCGCCGGGAGGTGCTGATCCCCTCGGTGATCGCCTTCACCCTGACCTCGGCAATGTGCGGGCTGGCGCAAAACCTGGAGGAGCTGGTGCTGTTCCGCTTTCTGCAGGGGGTCGCCGGCGCCTTTATCGTGCCGGCGGGCCAGGCGCTGATGCTGGACATCCACACCCGCGCCCAGTACACCAAGGCCCTCACCCTGTGGGGTATCGGCACCATCATTGGCCCCATCCTCGGACCCACCCTGGGGGGATATCTGACGGAGTTCTACAGCTGGCGCTGGGTATTTTTGATCAACCTGCCCATCGGTGTCCTGGTGGCGGTGGGCATGTATCTGGTGGTGCCGAAAACGCCCCTCAACTACGGCCGGAGCATGGATTTTCTCGGCTTTTTTCTCCTCAGTCTGGGTATAGCCGCGCTCCAGCTGATGTTTGACCGGGGGGAGAGCCAGGGCTGGTTCGCGTCCTGGGAGATCATTATTTTTGCCACCATGGCCGCGGTGTTCAGCGCCATGTTCCTGCTCCATATCGGCAGCCGGCACTCCCCCTATATCAGCCTGGATTGCTTCAAGGACCGCAACTTCACCATCGGCACCGTGTTTGTTTTTGTCAATGTCACCATCCTCTTCGCCTCCATGGCCCTGCTGCCGGGGTATTTGCAGAACCTGATGCACTTCCCGGTGTTTGTCGCCGGGCTGTTGATGGCCCCCAGGGGGGTTGGCAGTCTGCTGGGACTGCTGGTGTTCAACAGGTTCGGCACCCGCTTCGATCCCAGGGTCTTTATCGCCCTGGGGTTTGGCAGCTTGATCCTGGCCCTGGCAATGATGACCAACTTCAGTCTTTACACCAGCCTCGAATACATTGTGATCGCGGGCGTTATCCAGGGCTTTGCCATGTCCCTGGTCTTCCTGCCCACCAATATCATTCTGTTCAGCACCCTCAGCCCCCATTTGCAGGCGGACGGGGCGGCCATTTCCGGGCTGATCCGCAGCCTTGGGGGAAGTTTGGGAATCTCCTTCCTGTTCACCCTGCTGGCGAGAAACACCCAGTCCTACCACGCCCAGCTGGTGGAGCACATCACCCCCTTCCACACCTGGCTGGACTATCCCGCCGCCTGGCAGTGGACAACCCAGCAGGGGGCCCTGCTGCTCAACGGGGAGATCACCCGCCAGGCGGCGATGCAGGCCTATGTGGTGGACTTTGCCATCATGCAATGGCTGGCAATGGCGGCGATGCTGATGCTGGTGTTCGTCAGGTTCAGCAAGGCGCCATCGGGCGCGGCATCCGCGGCAAAAAACTGAATACCACTACTTGATGGCGCCCGCCGCCCGCAACTGGGCGAGTTCCCCGTCGCCGAGGCCCAGCTCCCGCAACACCTCGTCGGTGTGCTGGCCAAAGGTGGGGCTGCCCCTCAGGTCGCCGATGGGCCGCTCGTCGAACTGGGCGGGGGATACGCCGGTGAGGTAGCTGGTTTCGCTGTCGATCACCACTTTGGAGACAAAGCCGTTTTCCAGGGCCTGGGGGTCCGCCAGCACCTCCTGGGGGCTCTGCAGGGGGGACCACACCCCCTTCATGGTTTTGAGGCGCTGGCACCAGTCGGCGTAGTCCCGCCTGGCGAAGGCGTCACTCACCTCCTGAATCAGTGCCTCGGCGTTGGCGCTGCGGGCGTCGCCATCGACAAAGCGGGGGTCCGCAACCAGCTCCGGACGCTCGATATGCTCGGCGAAGTCCTGCCACCAGCTGTCCATCAGGATGCACACATTGATCCAGCGGTCGTCCCTGGTGCGGTAGTTGTTGGCCAGGGGCATCAGGGCGGACTTCTGGGCCCGCACCACAGGCATGGGCATGCCGGCGCTGGCGGCCACCAGGGATTGGGACATCAGGTAGGCGCCCACCAGGTACAGGGCGTTGTCGACAATGGCGCCCTTGCCGGTGCGCTCGCGGCGGAACAGGGCGGCGGCGATGGCGCCAGCCAGGGTAACCCCACCCCCCAGGTCGCCGATGGAGCCCGGCTGCTGCACCGGCTCGCCGCCGGCCACCGTCTGCTGGTAGCCGGCGCCGCCCCGGCACCAGGAGGACGGGTAATCGAAGCCGCCGTCGTTGGCCATGGCGCCCCGCAGTCCGTAGCCGGTGCCCCGGGCATAGATGATATCCGCCTTGCGGGCGATCACATCGGCGGGCTCGATACCCAGCTTGGCCCGGGCATCGGCCCGCAGGTTGGTGATAAAGACATCGGCGTTTTCGATCAGCTTGTAGAGCTGCTCGCGCCCCGCCGCCTGGGTGAGGTCGATGGCGACACTGCGCTTGCCCCGGTTGCCCGCCTCGAAAAACGGGTTGATCCGGCCGCCGGTGGCCGGCAGCTTCATATGCCGGGAGGAGTCGCCCATGGGCAGCCGCTCCACCTTGACCACATCCGCACCCCAGTCGGCGAGCACCATGCTCGCCGCGGGCACGAAGGTATGCTCCGCCACTTCAATTACTTTGATACCGGCCATTACGTCGTACATGGGTTGCCTACCTTTTAGTTATCGTTGCGCGAAAGTGGGGGAGGCGGCACCCGGCAAACAAACCTGGCGCGGCAACCACCCCCAGAACAAAGGCTGATTGTGGCTCTTTGCTTTACGAGTGTAAAGAGCGAAGTCGCACCGGCGCCATCCCGCCCAGTGCTGTTTCAATTTGATGTTGGCCAGATCGGATTGGTGTAGGAGCCCGGTCCTCCGGGCGAAAAGAGGTGGGAAAGTCGCCCTATTCGCTCAATCACCACCCTTCGCCCGGAGGAGAGC
>CAZWUP010000091.1:0-9749 GCA_964637045.1 uncultured Porticoccaceae bacterium
AGCATGACCGCCAACGGCCTGCTGGACAGTGCCAGGGCGGCGGTCAAGGGGGTGACCTGGTTGCCGTCCTGGGGGCAGGCGCGGATCGAAGCCATGCTCAACAACAGTCCCGACTGGTGTATCTCCCGCCAGCGCACCTGGGGGGTGCCCATCGCCCTGTTTATCCACAAGGAGAGCGAGGAGCTGCACCCGGATACCCCACGGCTGATAGAACAAGTGGCCGCGCGGGTGGCCGAGGGGGGGATCGACGCCTGGTTTGATCTGGATCCTGCGGAATTGCTTGGCGCCGAGGCCGATCAATACCACAAGGTCACCGACACCCTGGATGTGTGGTTCGACTCCGGGGTCACCCACTTCAGTGTGCTCAACCAGCGGCAGGAGCTGCGGTACCCGGCGGATCTCTACCTGGAAGGTTCGGACCAGCACCGGGGCTGGTTCCAGTCGTCCCTGAAAACCGCCCTCGCCATCAATGGCAGCGCCCCCTACAAGGCGGTGCTCACCCACGGCTTTACCGTGGATGCCCACGGCCACAAGATGTCCAAGTCCATCGGCAATGTGGTCTCCCCCCAGAAGGTGGTCAACGAGCTGGGTGCCGATGTGCTGCGGTTGTGGGTGGCGGCGACGGATTTCAGCGGCGAGATGAGCGTATCCGACGAGATTCTCAAGCGCACCGCCGACTCCTACCGGCGCATCCGCAATACCGCCCGCTTTATGCTCGCCAACCTGGACGGCTTCGACCCCGCCGTCAACGGGGTGGCGGAGGCGGACATGGTGTGGCTGGACCGCTGGATCATGGACCGCGCCGCCAGTCTCCAGGACGAGTTGCTGACCTGCTACAACGACTACAGCCTGCACCTGATCTACCAGAAATTGCACAATTTCTGTGTCAACGAGTTGGGTGGCTTTTATCTGGATATCATCAAGGACCGCATCTACACCTGTGGCACCGACAGCCTGCCCCGGCGCTCCGCTCAGACCGCCATCTACCATGTGGCGGAGGCCTTTGTCCGCTGGATCGCGCCCATCTTGAGTTTTACCGCCGAGGAAATCTGGCAATTCATGCCCGGCGAGCGGGGTGCCACTGTGTTTACCCAGGAGTGGTATTCCCTGCCGCGCCTGCCGGCGGACGCGGTCATCGGTGTTGAAGAGTGGCACACCATCATCGACATCAAGGAAGCGGTGAACAAGGTGATCGAGGACGAGCGCAAGGCCGGGCGAGTAAAGGGTGGCCTGCAAACCGAGGTTACCCTGTACCTGGCCCCGGAACTCAAGCAGGTGGTGGACAAGATCGGCGACGAGTTGCGCTTTGTCACCATCACCTCCGCCGCCGCCGCGGTCCCCGCTGATCGGGATGCCAGCGCCGGTCAGCCCTCGCTGTTGAAGGGGCTGCGGGTGGGGGTGGTGGCCTCCAGCAACCGGAAGTGTGTGCGCTGTTGGCACTTCCTGCCGGATGTGGGCACCCACAGCGAGCATCCGGAGCTGTGCGGCCGCTGCATCGACAATGTCGAGGGTGGCGGCGAGCGCAGGAGGTTTGCCTGATGGCCTCTCTGCGGAGCACCCTTGCGCCGGCGGGGGCCTGGTTCTGGCTGGCCCTGGCGGTGCTGATTGTCGCCCTGGATCAGGCCACCAAGACCCTGGCCTCCCAGCTGCTGGACTACGGGCAGCCGGTGGCGGTGCTACCGGTACTCAACTGGACCCTGCTCCACAACACGGGTGCGGCGTTCAGTTTTCTGAGTAACGCCGGGGGCTGGCAGCGCTGGTTTTTCACCCTGGTGTCCCTGGCGGTGAGCCTGGTGCTGGTGGTGTGGATCTTCCGCCTCGGGCGCGGGGAATATCTGCAGAAGATTGCCTTGACCCTGATACTCGGCGGCGCCGTCGGCAACCTCTGGGATCGGGTCATGCTGGGCTATGTGGTGGACTTTATCCAGCTCCACTACCAGCACAACTGGTACTTTCCCGCATTCAATATCGCCGACTCGGCCATTACCCTGGGTGCCATGGCGATCATCTACCACTCCTTTTTCGAGGGCCAGAGGACCACCCATGAATGAACTCGCCATAGGCCCGGGAACCCGGGTTACCCTGCATTTCTCCCTTGCCCTCGAGGACGGGACCCTGGTGGACAGCAATTTTGACGGTTCACCCGCGGTGTTCGAAGTGGGGGACGAGAATTTGTTGCCCGCCTTCGAGCAGGCCCTGTTGGGCATGGTGGCCGGTGCCCAGAACTCCTTCGCCATGCCCCCCGAGCTGGCCTTTGGCCAGCACAACCCGGCCAATGTCCAGCTCATGTCGAGGGGGGATTTTGCCCCTGACTTCGAACTGGCCGAAGGCCTGGTGGTGTCCTTTGCCGACGCCAACCGCGCCGAGTTGCCAGGGGTGATCGTGGCGGTCGACGACGATCAGGTGACGGTGGATTTCAACCACCCGCTGGCCGGTCACACCCTGACCTTCAGGGTTGCCATTGTCGCGGTGGAGCCCGCGGTAACCCACTGATGAAGATCCTGCTGGCCAATCCCCGCGGATTTTGTGCCGGTGTCGACCGGGCCATCGACATTGTCAACCGCGCCTTGGATCTGTATCAGCCGCCCATCTATGTCCGCCACGAGGTGGTCCACAACAAATTCGTGGTCAGCGCCCTGCGGGAGCGGGGGGCAATCTTTGTCGACGAACTCCACGAGGTGCCGGATGACGCCATTGTCATCTTCAGCGCCCACGGCGTATCCCGGGCAGTACGGGACGAGGCCGGGGCGCGGGGCCTGCGGGTGTTTGACGCCACCTGTCCCCTGGTGACCAAGGTTCATATGGAAGTGGTGAAGTACGGCGCCGAGGGCCGGGAGTGCATCCTTATCGGCCACGCCGGCCATCCGGAAGTGGAAGGCACCATGGGCCAGTACGACACCGCCAATGGAGGGCGCATCTATCTGGTGGAAGACAGCAGTGATGTGGAGCGGTTGGCGGTGATCAATCCCGACAAGCTGGCCTATGTCACCCAGACCACCTTGTCGGTGGATGACACCGCGCTGGTGATCGACGCCCTGCGCCACAGGTTTCCCAGTATTCAAGGGCCGCGCAAGGACGACATCTGCTATGCCACCCAGAACCGTCAGGACGCTGTGAAACAGTTGGCGCTGGAGTGCGACCTGGTGCTGGTGGTGGGCTCCCCCAACAGCTCCAATTCCAATCGCCTGCGGGAGCTGGCGGAGCGCTGTGGCACCCAGGCCCACCTGATCGACTGCGCTGCCGATATCGATGAGCAGTGGTTGGCGGGCAAAGCCGCCATCGGCATCACTGCCGGGGCCTCGGCCCCCGAGTTGCTGGTCAAGTCCGTAGTGGAGCGGCTGCAGGCACTGGGCGCCGAGACGGTCAGCGAGCGCAAGGGGCGCCTGGAAAACATCAGTTTTTCCATGCCCAGGGAGTTGCGTTAGGCCTGTATCCAGATATTTTTGGGACAGCCATGGGTGCAGGCAAAAAAAAGGCTATCCGAGGATAGCCCAAAAATCCCTGGCTGTTGTCAGCCGCTCGCGAGGAGCGCGGGAGGGGGTAGAAACGGTTTGCCCGGCAATCAGCTGTCGGTGCCGGTGGTGGATTTTCTGGTGCTCGGCTTGCGGGCAGTGGTTTTGGCCGCGGGCTTCTTCGTCGGAGTTCTCTTGGCCGGCGCTTTTTTGGCGGGGGCCTTTTTGGCGGGGGCCTTTTTGCCGGCGCTCGGCTTTACCAGCTTGCTCAGGGTTTCACTCAACTTGCTGACCCTGGACTGCAGTTCTTCGAGCAGCTCGTCCTTGTCAAAAGAGGGCATGGCCATGTTGCCGGACATCTTCTCCCGCAGCTCGGAAAACTGCTCGCTGAGCATTTCCTTGTTCTTGTCCGCTTGCTCGCGGATTTTTTCGCGGGTGGATTTGACACCGCTCTTGGTTTCCTGCTCGACCTTTTCGCCGCGGGATACCAGCTCTTCAAAAAACTCCCGGGCCTGATCGTTCATCTTTTCATAGCCCTGGTGGAGATTGTCCAGCCCCTGGCCATAGGCCCCCAGGCCGGCGAGCCAGATCTTGCGGGTGATTTCCTCGGTTTTTTCCGTTGCTTTTTTTCTGTCGGTCATGGTGGTGCCCTCTGGATGGGTTATGCGCTTTACATCACGAACTTATACTAGTAAATAAAATTAGAATCTTCATACTAATGTCAGAAATACTTTCCCGCCGGCGGCGAGGGCTCGGGTGAAACGCAAAGACATGATCCTTATGGTGAGCCTGGAGCTGTTCAATCAGCTGGGGGAATCCAATGTCACCTCGGTGGATATCGCCAATGAGCTGGATATCAGTCCCGGCAATCTCTACTACCACTTCAAGGGCAAGGAGGAGATCATCGCCGCTCTGGTGCGGCGCTTTGCCGCCGAGCTCGACGCCATCCTGGCCGCCACCCAGGCTTGGGAAAAAACCCTGTTGGGACAGTGGCTGCTGGTTTACCTGGTGCTGGAGCGGGTCTACGCCAATCGGTTCTTTTTCCGCAATATTCCCGACATCCTTTACAACTATCCGGAGTCGGGCAAGCTGCTGCTGAAAATTCTCGAGCAGTTGAAGGGCAGTTTCACCGGCTTTATCACCCTGTTGGCGGAGCGCGAGGAAATCGGGATTTCCACGGTTCAGAAGAATCTGATCAGCAAGCTGGTGAAAAGCATCATGCTGGTGGTGATCTACTGGGAGAGCTACCAGGTGTTGAATCGCCAGCAGGTGGCGGAAATCGAGTTTGTCCAGGATGCCGGCCTGCAGATCCTGTCCCTTATCACCCCCTACCTCAGCGACGACAGAATTCGCGATATTCACCAGCTCCACCAGCAGTATCTGCGGGACAAAATTACCCCCGCGCTGGAGGCCATCAACCCGGTGTGACCTGGCGCCGGGTTGAATAGCTGACCTTCAATCCCGGGCGATCAACTGGCTGGCGGTATTGCCGAGCCAGCTGCGGGTGGCAAAGCGCATAAACTGCAACGGGGGCAGGGATGCGCGCCAGATGGCGAGGATTTGCTCGCTGCTGCTGATGCCGGTGACACACCAGCTGGCGAAGTGTTCGCAGTTATTGAGCCAGAGGTTGAAGTTGCGCTCCCCGAGCCGGCTCCTGGCCCTGGCAACGATGGCGTCGGGACTGAAGTCCAGATCCTTCACCGAGATCCCCCGCAGGGCATCGAGAACCCTGTTGAGCTGAAGATTGGCGGAGTGGAGGACATCGCCGGCGGCGGCACCCTGTTCGACGGCGGCAAAAAAGGCACTGTAGTCCCGGACCTGAACCTCGTCACCCCGGGCAAACGCCGCCAGTGGGATGGTGGAAACGGCCCGCGGCGTGTAGCTGTTGGGGGCCCCGAAGTGAATCACCGCACCGTCGCCGCAATCGATGCCATGGTGGCTGTAAATGCCTCCCAAGCGGTTGACGAATAGGTGATCTCCTCTGGCCATCAGGAGATCATAGGGTTTTCGCCGCCATAAAAAAAGCCCCGTCACAGGGACGGGGCCGGTGTGCCTGGACGAAGCTTATTTGGCCTTTTTGGCCGCGGTCAGTTCGTTGTGGCGGGCGAACATGGCAGCGGCGCGCTGCTGCAGTTCTTCGGGGACCACAGGCATGGCGGAGATGCCGTGCTCTTTCGAGGGCAGGGCCACGGTGGCGTAGCCGTAGGCGGTCTCGGTATCCCGCTGGTTGACCATGTGCATCTCGATATCCACCAGGTAGCGGCCACCTTCGACGCGCTTGTCGGTCACCTTGCCGGTGAGGAACTGGGTGTCGCCGATATAGTTGAACTTGCGGATGGAGTCCTCCATGCGCTCGATAAAGGCGTCGTCGCCGGCCCAGTCGGACACCATGTGGTACAGCCAGCACTGGCGCAGGACGCCGTAGTCGTAGGCCATGGGATTGCCGATGGCTTTGGCCCACTCGGAGTCCCAGTGCAGGCGCTGAGCCACATCCCAGACACCGCTTTCATTCTTCAGGTAGAAGGGGGCGATGCGCTTGCGGTTCTGGTAGCCCAGGCGGGAGGCCTTCAGGCCGTAGGGCACAAAGCCGTAGCCGCCGGCGTGGAAGGCGATGATTTCGGTGACGGTGAGGGGGCCCTTGACCATGGGCTGCAGCTCGTCACCCACCTTGACGTCCTCGAAATAGCGGGGATTCGCGCCCTGCGCCTTTTCCTGGGCGTAGATGGCGTCGATCTTCTCGTAGTCTTCGTCGGTGTAGGTGGCGGGCTCGAGGGCCGCGTACTTGCCCTTGCTGCGGGATTTGCCGCGCTCGGTGAGCACCTGGATGATACGGTAGACACCGACAACTTCACCGCGCTGGTTGATGCACACATCGCGGTCGGTCTGGATCACCGAGCGGTCGGCAAACTCGGATTTCTTCTCTTCGAGGGACTCCAGGCCGCCAAAGCAGTAGATGCGGTCGCCGGCATAGAGGGGGCGGTACCAGTCCCACTTGCCGCCGGAGACAAAGACGTGAACGCCGCGGAACACGCTCTTGGTGGCCTTTTTGACCTCATCGGGGATGCCGTCGCCGAGCATCGGGGTCTTGATATGGCCGACCTGGGTGCCGTGGCCGATCTGGCTGCCCCAGCGGGTGTTGGGGCCGTAGTCTTCGTCGGTATACAGAGGGTTGTCGTCACCGGCGCCGTAGGCCCAGTTGCGCAGGGCATCGGGGTGGGCGGTGGAGTAGAGCTCGCGGCCCTTGTTGGGCTTGTCGTGGCCGATCAGCAGGCGGGCGCGTTCGATGTCCTCGTCGGTGAGCTTGTGGCTCAGGGCCTCTTCGAAGGATTTCTCGAGCTTGGAATCCACCTTGAGGGATTCCTGCAGATTTTTGTCAGTCATATTTTTCCTCGTTGACGTCTGTGAAATAGTTGTGCATCGCAAGCCAGCAGTGCCGCTGATCTGGAGATGCCACCTGTTATTGGTCCCTTGACGGGATGGCCGGATCCTTCCGTCTGCCAGGTGCGACCCTGCTGGAAGTCGCTGGATTGCTGCCACCGCACTCGGGGGCAGACTGACCCCGGGAATACCTTCTTCGGCGAAGTCTCACGGGTGTGGCTACACCGTCGGTGGAGCCTCGGCAGGCTGGACGAGACGGGTGAGTCCTCAGGGGGCAGCGGAGGCCAAACGGTGGCAAGCACCCTGAGCGCTGCTGGTTAACGCTGTTATCAGAAGCCCCGCAAGAATACCACAGAAATGCCCGCGCCAACAGGACCGCGGGGATCTCCGCGCTCCAGGGTCCGCTATCCTGCTGCTGGCGGAGCACGGAGTGGCTAGGTGGATCCCTCAGTAGCCGAGTACCATTGACGACATTTCCGCAGGGGAGAACGCGCGGATGGTACTGCCCCGCACATGGCCCTTTTTGCGCAACTGCAGGTACAGGGCGGCAACGGCTTCATCGGTGCCATCGACGATGGTGATGACATCGTAGTCGCCGTGGGTCCAGTAAATATCCTTGACCACCACATTGTGGGACTTTGCCATATCCCGAAATTCGTCGGCGCGCTCCACGGTTTGCTCGATATTGCGAATACCTTCATCGGTGAACTGGTGAAGGCCGATATAAATAGCCATGACTCAACTCCTTCAGGTGGTTTGCCGGTGGTCAGGCGACCGCCGCTGCACACCCTTAGCATAGACGCAATTTTCAGGCTCCGAGGGGGCCGTGGCGTGTCAGTCCCGGTAATCCGGATACAGGCGCTGGACTTTGCGCAACAGGGCCGGCCACACCATATTCACAGCGAAGGTTTCCAACATCTGGGGGGACGTCTGCTGGGCCACCTTGGCGACGGCGGCCTCGGGGGCCTGGTGGATGGGGGCATTCATCGCCAGGGTGCGGGTCTGGGTTTCGCAGGCCCGTTCAAGAAAATAGATGCGGGCAAAGGCCGACGCGATGGACTGGCCCAGGGCCAGAGTGCCGTGGTTGCGCAGCAGCATCAGGTTGTGGTTGCCCAGGTCCTGCTGCACCCTTGCCCGCTCGTCCAGATCCAGGGCCACCCCTTCGAACTCGTGGAAGGCGATGTCGCTGGCGATGGTCATCGCGGTCTGGTTGAGGGGATACAGCCCCTGCTCCAGGGCGGAGACCGCCACCCCGTCCCTGGTGTGCAGGTGGATTACGCAGCCGGCGTCCGGCCGGGCCTCGTGAACCGCGCTGTGAATCACAAAGCCGGCCTGATTGATGGGGCGGTCGCTGCCGTCCACCACTTCACCGTCCAGGTTGATCTTGACCAGGCTGGAGGCGGTGATTTCGTCAAACATCATGCCGAAGGTGTTGATGAAAAACTGGTCGTGGCGGCCGGGTACCCGGGCGGAGATATGGGTGGCCACCAGGTCGTCCCAGCCGTAGTGGGCGACGAGCCGGTAGCAGGCGGCCAGGTGTTCCCGGGTTTCCTGTTCACTCGCCTGTTGTTGGGGGAGGGATTGGGCTGGAGTATTCAAGGTCTGGTCCTCGCGGGTTGTTGGCAATTGCCTGCCGTTGCTGTCCGCAGCTATCTCGCCACCACTTCCAGCAATGGCTCGCCGTGGCAGTAGCGGTACAGGTTGCGGCCAAAGAGTTCACCCATATTGGCCATGGTGCCCGGGGTCATCACGCTGTTGTGGGGGGACAGGAAAACCCCGGGGTGAGAGTAAAAAGGGTGGTGGGCGGGCAGGGGTTCCGGGTGGGTGACATCCAGGGTGGCGCGGGACAGCTGCTTGCTGTCGAGGGCACCGAGCAGGGCGGCGTCGTCGATCAAGCTGCCCCGGGCGAGATTGATCAGGTGCAGACCGGGCCTGGCCATCGCCAGAGTATCCCTGTTGACAATATGGTGGGTCTCCGCGGTCCCCGGGGCCGCCAGCAGTAAATGATCGGATATCGCCATCAATTCCCCCAGGGAGCTGGCGCGGGTCACCCCGGTCTCGGCAAAGGGCCGCTCACTGTGGCGGCAGCACGCCACCGCCATGCCCAGGGCCTGGGCCTTGGGAATCAGAGCCCTGGCGATGCTGCCGTAGCCGAGGATGCCCAGGGTGGCGCCGCTGACATCGGCCATTCTGCGCCCCTTCCAGGCGGCGGCCTCCTTGATCCACAGCTGGGGCAGTTGTTTGGCGTGGGCAAAGATGGCGGCCAGGGCAAATTCCGCCAGGGCGTTGGCGGAGGTGCCGCGCACCGAGGTGACCTTGTCCACCTGAAACATCCAGCTGGGGTAGAAGTCCAGGCCCACGGAGATCAGCTGCACCCATTTCAGGCCAAAGGGCCAGCCCGCCGGTGGCTGCTCCGGCAGCGTGCCGCCAGCGTGACTGTAGGGTGCAGCGAGGAGGATCTCCACCTCCGGGGGGAGGCTGAAATCCGTGCTTGCGGGGACCTGGAGCAGCTCAGTCTCCGGCATCTGCTGCTGGAAAACCCTGTTGAATGCAGGTGGCAACTGGGTGGCGACAACCCTGGGCAGGCTATAGGTCATGGCAGATTGACAACTCGGGAGACTGGGGCGCGCTCGAAGCGGGCCGGATTATTGTTGAACGGACGTTTCAATCATACTCACTGGGGTTGAAGTTACAAGTTTGAGTATTCAGGGCCACCCCACCGGGCCTGGTTGCGGGAGACAGGGGGCCGAGGTTGTGCCATATTGCCCCCTCGCTATGAAAGCCCGGCGGTTGTCCGGGTCACTGATTGTGAGGCGCCATGCAGACCGAGAAATTTGTTTCACCATCCCCCGCCAGCCCCCATCGCCCGGTGTTGGTGGCGCTTTGTTCCCTGCTGTTGGCCGCCTGTGCCGGTGGTCC
>CAZWUP010000092.1:0-9740 GCA_964637045.1 uncultured Porticoccaceae bacterium
GGCCATATGAGGTTGCTGTCTTGGGGGAGGTTTTCGAGACCGTATGCAGCAGGGACGCTGCATCCGAGCCTACAGGGACGTATTTACGGCGTGTCGCGAAAACCTCCCCCAAGACAGCAGCCGGGCTACAAAGCACCATACAGTCCTTATGTAAGTGCCATTCTACTCTGCCCCCTTTAATCTCCACCTGAACCTCATAAACCTTGACTATAAATAATCGCCCTATTTCATAGAGTTGAAACCTCTACCTGAATGATGGCTTGAGAAACTGTAGCAAACTGACATAGTTGCCCCCAGGGAAGATATCCACAGTATCGGTGGATAACTTTGTGCATGAAGTCCGCGACCTTGGTCCCATCGGGGTATTTGTCAAATTGATCGATTCTTGTGCAGCCAGCCTGGCGACCAACCCCGGGCCAGCGACAATCGCCAGCCCCACCGGCTGCTGTGCTGGCGCCGACACCCAGGCATCGAGAGTTGAGGGTCCATTGAGCCATCGCTGTTCACCGTTGAGTTGGCCAAGGGTGGCTGTGAATAGGTGGTGGCCGGTGTAAGATAGCCGCCGGCATTTGCCCCAGGAAGACCAGCGGATTTACCAGCAATTGAGGAGAACACCCATGACCACCCCCATCGAAGGTGGCTGCCTGTGTGGCCATGTCCGCTATCACAGCGAGGCCCAACCCCTCACCGTGATTCAATGCCACTGCAAAAACTGCCAGAAGCAGTCCGGCTCGGCGTTCAGCGTCAATCTGGTGATGAAAATGGACAAGGTAACCATCGCCAAAGACAGACTGCACTGCTATCGGGACAGCGGCGACAGCGGACGGGCGGTATACCGTTACTTCTGCCCCCGCTGCGGCTCAGCTGTGGTTACCGGCAATGAGGACCTGGCGGGCATTGCCGTGCTCAAGGCGGGAACCCTCGACACCGTCGGCGACATCAGCCCAAAGATGAGCATCTGGGAGAGCAGCGCCCAGGCCTGGGTGCCCCCCTGTGCAGGCATCCCCCACTTCGCCAAGGAGATGGAGAAGGGCTAGCAGCCCCCCATCACCGCCACCACCGAGGGCCGCTGACGGGCCAACTGGTGCCAGCGGCGAATGTGCTCGCCGCTCTCCGCCAGGGGAAAACCTATGCGATCGGTCATCTGCAGACAGAACAGCAGCGTGATGTCGGCGACGGAAAAGCGCTCTCCGGCGACCCAGGTACTGGCCGCCAGCTGACGGTCGACAATGGCCAGCATTTCGCTGACCCTGGGCCGGTTGAGTTCCGCCCACGCGCTGATCTGCACCGGCTCCAGGGCCTTGAGGGCGGGCACCGAATGGCGAAACACCGCCCGCGCCGCGGTGTAGAGGTTGAGCTCCAGGCGGCGCTGCCACATTTCGATGTGCGCCTCCTCCAGGGGCGTGGCGCCCATCAGGCAGGGCTGGGGATAGAGGCGCTCCAGATAGCGGCAGATGGCCTGGGTCTCGGTGATTACCGTACCGTCATCGAGCTCCAGCACCGGCACCTGGGCCAGCGGGTTGCGGGCCAAGAACTCGGGGGTGCGATGCTCCCCCGCCATCAGATCCACGGGGACGAAATCCATCTCCACCCCCTTCTCCGCCAGGAAGATGGCAACCCGCACCGGGTTGCCCTGGATACCGTACATTTTCATTGCTGACTCCTTGGCCCCGCCGGGGACTGGGGTTAGCTGATCTGATTGAAGGGTATACCCTTGTCCGGACGATGATCCTGGGGCAGGTTGAGCACCTTCTCGGCAATGGTGCTAAGCAGTACCTCGTCGGTGCCCCCGGCAATCCGGCCCGCCGGATCCAGCCAGGACATGGCGGCGTCAAGGCGGGCGTCCGCCAGCGGATCCAACCCGGCACCCTGGGCCCCCAGCAGGTCGATCATCAGGGCGCTCATCCGCTGCCGGTTGCGGCCGATAACCAGCTTGCGAATGGCGCCCTCGGGGCCGGGCTCCTTGCCGCCCCCAACGGCAATAAGGTCGCGGCGATAGATGGAGCGCAGGCCCAGTCTCTCCACATAGGCCTGGGCCAGGGCCGCCCGAACCTGGCCATCGCCGATGGCGGGCTGGCCGCTGATCCTCGAGGAGCGGGCCGTGGCGGCGTAGAACTCCAGGTTCGGCCCCCCCAGGCACTCATCGTAGACACCCCCCACCCGCTCGATCATCAGCATTTCCATCGCCACCCCAAACCCCTGGTTTTCCGGTCCCAGGCGCTGGGTGTCGGGGACGAAGACATTGTCGAAGAACACTTCGTTGACGTCCGGGTGCCCCGCCATGCGGCGGATGGGGCGCACCTGAATCCCCGGGCTGTGCATATTGACAAAAAATGTGGTGATGCCCTTGTGCTTCAGCTGGCTGAAATCACTGCGGGCCACCACAAAGCCCCACTCCGAAATCTGGGCCCAGCTGGTCCACAGCTTCTGGCCGTTGAGCAGCCAGCCCGCCACCCCGTCCCGGGTACTGCGCTCCGCCCGCAACCGCACGGCGGCCAGGTCGGAACCGGCACCCGGCTCGGAAAACATCTGGCACCAGATATGCTCGCCGCGGATAGCCTTGGGGCCCAGCTCCTGGCGGAATTCATCGCTGCCATAGCGGAGGAAAATCGCCATCACCTGGGAGGTGCTGATGGTGAAGTACTCGGTGGGCAGCTGGTACTTGAGCTCCTCCTGACCGAAGGCAATCTTGTGGAGCTCGCTGGCACCGCCCCCGCCGTAGGTCGCCGGCAGATTGATGGCCGCGTACCCCGCACTGGCCTTGAGGGCTTGCCACTTGCGACCCAGGGCCACATCCTCGTCAAAACTCAGGCCCTTGCGCACATCGCCACTGAAGGCGGGGGCGTGCTGTGCCAGCCAGGCCCTGGCCCGCAGCCGGTACTCCGCGATCTCCGGGGTGGGATCCCTGGCCTCATCGAGGTCACCCTGGTCGGTATCCATCCCCGCCTGCTGCAGCAATACATCCCGCCACCAGATGGCGGAGCCGAGCTCCACCGCCAGTACCCGGGAGCGCCGGTAGTGGTGCTGGGGCATGCCCTCCCAGGTGACCCCGATGCCGCCGTGGGTCATGATGTTTTCCGCAGCGGTAAACTCGTAGGCGGCGGTGGCCGCCACCCGGGCCGCAGCCCCGTAGGCCCGCCACGAGTCGTCCCCCGCAGCCAGAGCCTCGACGGCGTCGATGGCGCAGCCCCGGGCCAGCTCGATGCGCCAGTACATATCGGCAATCTTGTGTTTGATGGCCTGGAAGCGGCCGATCTGCTGGCCGAAGACCTTGCGCTCCAGGGCGTAGTCCCGGGCCATTTCCATGGCCTCCTGGGCGCCTCCCAACTGTTCCCAGGCGGTGGCCACCGCGGCCAGGGCCCAGACATCCGCGACCCCGGAGCCCAGGGGAAAGCACTGGGCTCCGGCAAAGGTCAGAGCCGCCGCCGCCCGGCCCTGGTCGATCACCGGCTGGGGGCTGCGGGTCACCCCCGGCTGGTCCAGGGGCACCAGGGCCAGGCGCACACCATCGCCATCCCGGGCGTGGACCAGGGCGTAATCGGCCACCGCGGCAAAGGGGGCCAGGGCCTTGGCACCGGACAGCTGGTTGTCGGCAATACTGCACGCCGGGGTGGCGGGCAGGCCGGACTCCCCGGGCTCGGCAAAGGCCAGGCAGGCGATGGCGGAGCCCTCGGCGATGGCGCCAGCAATCGCCGTCAGTTCCGGCGCGACAGCCTGGCTGCGGGCAACTGCCTCGAGACACACAAAGGCGGGGATCAGGGGAAACGACAGGGTTTTGCGCCCCAGCTCCTCTGCCAGCACCGCCATCCCCGGTAGCCCCAGATCCAGCCCACCCAGGGCCTCTGGTGCATACAGCAGGGGCCAGCCCAGGTCCACCGCGGCAGTCCAGGCCGCCCGGTCAAAACCGACGTCGTCGTCGAGCAGGGCTTTGAGCCGTTCCGGGGAAGCGGTCTCATTGAGGAATTTTTGTGCCTGGTGGCGAATCATGGCCAGGTCGTCGTTGTTATCTGTCACTGTGGTGTCTCCGGGACTGTGGGCCGCAGCCGGGCAACCCGGGCGCGGCGGCTGATAATGTCGTCGTTCACGGCTGCGGCGGGATAGCCACCGGCCACAACCTGCTGCCCCCCGGGTGAGGTGCGGGCCCGTATCCTAACCCAGGGTACGGGAACTTGTCTGCCCCCAGCCCTGGTCACTCCAGCGGACGCCTCCCCATACCCCACCCTGGTGACCCGGCGCGAATCAACCCGATGTTGATAGCGAGCCCATTCCCGCCCCACCGCGAAGCCCGCGGCCAGACCGAACTGCAAATCTAAATGATAATGATTGACATTTAGGTTTGTGTTTTTTAGAGTCCACCCCCGAATCCTGCTCCCCACAAAAACTGCTCACGCTACACGAGGCCGACCATGAGAAAGTCCATCGCCCACAGGCGAACACCCTACGTCCTGACCCTGACAGCCGCGGCCATGGTGACTGCCAGCCACCCGGCTCTGGCTCAGCCCGCGGGCAACGGCGGAAACAAGGAGTCCACCACTGCCACCAGAGCCATCGAAACCATCTATGTCTACGGCGAGCAGGGCAAGACCGACACCGCCACCAAGCTCAACCTGACCCTGTTTGAAACCCCCCAGACCGTCACCGCCATCTCCCGAGGGCAAATGGATGACTTTGCCCTCGACAACGTCAGCGATCTGTTGAATTACACCCCCGGCATAACCGTGGAAGAGGTGGAAACGGACCGCACCTACTACACGGCGCGGGGCTTCGATATCGTCAACTTCCAGTACGACGGCGTGGGGGTGCCCTTTGTTTCCGGGCTCAACCTGGGCCAGCAGGACACCGCGATCTACGAAAAGGTGGAGGTGGTCAAGGGCGCCGCCGGGTTGATCACCGGCCTGGCGAACCCCTCCGCCACCATCAACTATGTGCGCAAGCGGCCCACCGACGACCTCCAGATCGGCACCCGGATTTCGGCCAATGAGTGGCACGGCATCCGCGCGGATGGCGACGTCTCCGGCGCGCTCGCCGCCAATGTGCGCGGCCGCCTGGTGGTGGCCAAGGAGGACAGCGAGTCCTACCTGGACCGCCACCAGGACCAGACCGACCTGATCTACGGCATCGTCGAGGTGGATCTCACGGAGCAAACCCTGCTCACCCTGGGCCACAGCTACAACAAAAGCGCCTCCGACGGGGTGATGTGGGGCGCCCTGCCACTGCTCTACAGTGACGGCACAGCCACTGATTATGACGTTGCCACCAGCACCGCCCCGGACTGGGCCTTTGCCGACGGCACCCAGAACCAGAGCTTTGTGGAATTCGAGCAGCAGCTGGGGGAGCGCTGGACCTTCAATGCCGTCTACACCCGCAATGCCGGCGACTTCGATTCCGAGCTGTTCTACGTCTACGGCGCGCCGAGCGCCGTGGACGAGACGGGCCTGAACGGCTGGGCCAGCGCCTATGACCGCACCGAGACCCAGGACAACTACGACCTGTTCGTTTCCGGCAGCTTCCCGCTTCTGGGCCGGGAGCACCAGCTGGTGGTGGGCTACAACCACTCCAATATCCGGATTGACGAATCCTCCTACACCGATCCCGTGGGCGGATTTCCCGTGCTGGGCAGCGACTGGGCACAGGGCACCACGCCGCGGCCAAACTTTGTCAGCCACGACCCGGCGACCGACGCCAGTGACATCGAGCTGACCCAGAAAGCCCTGTATGTATCGTCCCGTCTCAGCGCCACCGACAAGCTGTCGCTGCTGCTGGGGGCCAGGCGCACCAAGCTGGACCAGGGGGGTATCAGCTACGGCGGTTCCGCCGAGGCCGAGGCGGAGAAGACGGTGCCCTACTACGGCGTCACCTACCAGATTGCCGACGACCTGATGGCCTACGGCAGCTACAGCGAGGTGTTCAAGCAACAGACCTGGGTCAACGACCAGCTGCGGCCCCTGGGGGCCGCCGCGGGCGACAACACCGAGATCGGCCTGAAAAAATCCTTCAACGACGAGCGCGCGATTCTCACCCTGGCGCTGTTTCAGGCCCAGCACACCAACCTGGGGGAATTCGTGGGGCGCAATGACCAGGGCATTGCCCTCTACGCGCCGAGGGACTTCGACAGCGAAGGCTACGAGGTGGAGCTGGCCGGCGAATTGCTGGAGGGACTGAATATCAGCGCCGGTTTTACCAGGGTTGAGCTGGAGGATGACAACGGCGACGGGATCCGCCCCTATGTGCCTGCCAAGCTGCTGAAGCTGTCCGCCTCCTACCGGGTGCCCGCGCTGCCCGCCCTGAAGATCGGCGGGGTGCTGAAGTGGCAGGACCATATCACCACCGCCGATGGTGGGGTGGAACAGAAGGCCTACACCCTGCTGGATCTGGCGCTCCACTACGAACTGAGCCCCAACCTCAGCCTGGCCCTGAACCTGGAAAACGTCGGCGACGAAAAATACCTCAACAGCCTGTACTGGGATCAGGGCTTTTACGGCGCGCCGCGCAATGTCGCGGCGTCCGTGGCCTGGCGCTACTGACAGCCGGCAGCACCCTATCGAGACACAACATCGGTTATTCGACTCACAACATCGGGAAAACACCATGACTATCAACGCCCTTCCCCGCCGCTGCGCATTGGCGACGCTGATCTCCCTGGCGACCCTGGGTAACACCACCCAGGCTGCCGAAAACACCGGGCCCAACAGCGGCAACAAGGCCAGCCCCATGGAGGAGATTGTCGTCAACGGCGGCTTCACCACCAACGCCCGCCTCGATACCGCCACGGGCCTTGGCCTGACGCTGCAGGAAACGCCCCAGTCGGTGAGTGTGATGACCTATCAGCGCATCGCCGACCAGAACCTGCGCTCGCTGACGGACGTGGTGAACAACGCCCCGGGCATCTCCGCCAAGGGGCTGGACAGCTCCCGCCAGCGTTTTGCCGCCCGTGGCTTTGCCATCGACAATTACCAGATCGACGGTGTGCCCATGGCCTGGAGTTCCGGCGGCGATGCCGGCGAGACCCAGTCGGACATGTCCCTCTACGAGCGCATCGAGGTGGTGCGGGGCGCCACCGGCCTGCTGACGGGGGCCGGCAATCCCTCGGCCTCCATCAACCTGGTGCGCAAGCACGCCGACAGCCGGGAATTGACGGCAACCACCCGCTTCCACGCGGGCCGCTGGGACACCTACGGTGCCATGGCGGACGTCGGCGGCGGCCTCACTGGCAGCGGCTCGGTGCGGGGACGGATCGTGGCCAGCTACGAGGACGCGGGTTCCTTCCGGGATCTGGCCGGTGACGAAACCACCGTCTTCTACGGTGTCGTCGAGGCGGATATTACCGACAGCACCTTGATCCGGCTGGGGGCAAGCCATCAGGACAACGACCCCACCGCATCCACCTGGGGCGGCCTGCCCACCTGGCACAGCGATGGCTCGCGCACGGACTGGGACAGGTCAACCACCATAGGTACCGAGTGGAGCTCCTGGGCGTCCACCGTGGAAAACCAGTATCTCGATCTGATCCACACCTTCGCCAACGGCTGGACGGCGAAAGTCAACGTCAACCGCAATGTCAATGAAGCCGACCTGCTGCTGGTTTACCTGTTCGGCACGGTCGACCAAACCACCGGCCTCGGCCTGGGGGCGTCACCCTACAACGCCCACACCGAGCGGGACCAGATCAGCTACAGCGCGCAGTTGACCGGCGCCTACAACCTGTTCGAGCGGGAACACGAATTTACCCTGGGGGCCATCGACAGCAGCCAGGATTTTGACTCCAGCACCCGCGCCAGAACCAACGTCGCCCCGGTGGGCAGTTTCTTCGACTGGGACGGCAGCTATCCCCAACCGACCTGGGGCGCCAGTTCCACGGCGGTGGACACCACCATCGACCAGACCGGCTACTACGCCGCGACGCGCCTGTCGTTGACGGACGACCTGAAAATCATCCTCGGCAGCCGTGTCGCCGACTGGGAGCAGCGCGGTGCCAGCTACGGCGCCGCCGCCAACTACGGGGACAGCGGCGTGGTCGTTCCCTACGCCGGGGTGCTCTACGATGTCACCGACAACCACCGGGTCTACGCCAGCTACACGGAAATTTTCAAACCCCAGGCAGAACAGGACGCCACTCTCAACTATCTGGACCCCATCGTGGGGGAAAGCCGCGAAGTGGGCCTGAAAAGCCGTTTCTTCAACGACGCCCTGCACACCACCGTCGCCTACTTCATCGCCCTCCAGGACAACCTCGCCCAGACCGCTGGCCCCGTGGTGCCGCTGCCCAATGGCGACACCTTCCAGCCCTACCGGGCAGCGGAGGGGGCCGAGAGCAAGGGCTTTGAAATCGAAGTGGTGGGGCGCATCGCCGACGGTTGGGATATCAGCCTGAGCTACACCGATTTCGACGTGGAGGACGCCAACGGTCGGGAGGTCAACACCGACCAGCCCCACGAGATGCTCAAGCTCTACAGCACCTACCGCTTCCGGGATGCCCTGGACAGGCTCACGGTGGCCGGTGGCCTGAGCTGGGAGGGCAGCAGTTACACCGACACCGTCAACGGGGCCACCGGTGAGCCGGAGCGGCTGGTGCAGGACGACTATACCCTGGTGAGCCTGATGGCCCGCTACGATCTCACCGACAACCTGTCGGCCCAGCTCAATGTCGACAACCTCCTGGACGAGGAGTACTACAACCAGATCGGCTTCTACAGCCAGCTGGAGTACGGCGAGCCCCGCAACTTCACAGTCTCGATGAATTACCAGTTCTAGTGCTGGGACACCCGAAGCCAATTATCGCCAGCCCTGCTGGCGATTACCTGTAAATCGAACGCCAAGGAGCAAACACCATGCGCGCCATCATGCTCAAACTCCACCGCTACCTGGGACTCACCATGGCACTGTTTCTGGTGATCACCGGGCTTACCGGCGCGGTGATCTCCTGGGATCACGAGCTGGACGAATGGCTCAATCCTCACCTGTTCAAATCCGCGACCGCCGGCGTTCCCCAAGCGGCCCTGTCATTGGCGGAGAGGGTGGAAGCGCGCTTTCCCCAGGTGGAGGTAACCTATTTCGAGTTTCACACGGAACCCGGCCACAGCCAGTATTTCGGGGTGAGTCCGCGGGTTGACCCGGAGACCGGGCGTCTCTACCAACCCGGCTTCAACCAGGTTTACGTCGACCCGGTGAGCGGGGATATCCAGGGTACCCGGGAATGGGGCCAGGTGTGGCCCATCACCCGGGAAACCCTCATGTCGTTTCTCTACAAGTTGCATTTCAGCCTGCATATTCCGGAGATTGGCGGCATCGACCACTGGGGCGTCTGGCTGCTGGGCATCATCGCCCTGATCTGGACCTTCGACAATTTCATTGGTTCTTACCTTACCCTGCCCAAGGGCAAGCAGCGGGACGGCGGGCGGGGTTGGCTCTTGCGCTGGAAACCGGCGTGGCAGATCAACCGCAGCGCCGGCCCCCACCGTCTCAATTTTGATCTCCATCGCGCGGTGGGACTGTGGACCTGGATATTGCTCTTTATCATTGCCTTCACCGCGTTTTCACTGAATCTGTACCGGGAAGTTTTTTTCCCCGTCATGTCGGTGGTTTCCGATGTCACGCCCTCACCGCTGGATGAACGCACACCCTCCGGCCACCACAACCCCATCGAGCCGTCCCTGGCGTTTCAGGATATCGCCCAAATTGCGCTGCCGGCAGCGCAAGCCCGCGGCTGGTCCGCCCCCCTCGGCTCACTTTGGTCCGCCCGG
>CAZWUP010000093.1:0-9732 GCA_964637045.1 uncultured Porticoccaceae bacterium
CTTCAAGCGGGGGAACTGCTCGACGATAACCCGCAAGTGGCGGTCGATAAACACCGCCTCGCGGTCGAAGATGTCCACCCCGTCGTCGGTGACCTCGCCGTGCAGCAGCAGGGGCATGCCCACCTCTTCCAGAGTGGCCAACACGGCGTGGATATTGTCGAGATTGGTGACCCCGGAGTCGGAGTTGGTGGTGGCCCCGGCGGGATAGTATTTGGCGGCGTGGACGAAGCCGCTGGCGGCCGCCTCGCGGATGTCCCCGGGGGAGGTGAGGTCGGTGAGGTACAGCACCATCAGCGGCTGCCAGTGGCTGGCCGCTGGGCGGCAGGCGAGAATCCGGTCCCGGTAGGCCGCGGCCTGAGCGCTGTTGAGCACCGGTGGCGCCAGGTTGGGCATCACGATGGCGCGGCCAAAATAGCGGGCGGCGGCGGGCACTGTGGTGGCGAGGGCGCCGCCATCGCGGAGATGGACGTGCCAGTCGTCGGGGCGGGTGATGGTGAGTGTTTCCATGGCGAGCCTGAGGGTGGATCAGGGGTGCATCCTACCGGAAACCCCGGTGGCTTTACAGACTTTCACCGGCGCTGTCCCGGTGGCAATGGCTGCCGGGCGGGAAACCCTGGCCTGGATGGAGCAAAACCAGGGTCCAAAATAAAACCGGCGGCGTCACTGACGCCGCCGGCTGGTCGCTTCCGCGGAGGGTGGCGGTTACAGGTCGAAGCGATCCAGGTTCATCACCTTGGTCCAGGCCGCCACGAAGTCGTGCACGAACTTTTCCCTGGCGTCGTTGGTGGCGTAGGCCTCGGCCACCGCCCGCAGCTCGGAGTTGGAGCCGAACACCAGATCAACCGGAGTGGCGGTCCACTTTACCTTGCCGCTGGCGCGGTCCAGGCCCTCGTAGATACCCTCGGCTTTTGCCGACTTCCGCCACTGGGTGGACATGTCCACCAGATTGACAAAGAAGTCGTTGCTCAGGGTGCCGGGCTGGTCGGTGAACACCCCGTGTTTGGCATTTCCCGCATTGGCGTTCAAGGTGCGCAGGCCGCCCACCAGCACCGCCATTTCCGGCGCCGTCAGGGTCAGCAGGTCGGCCTTGTCCACCAGCATTTCCGCCGGAGACAAGCGGGCGCTTGCGCCGTAGTAGTTGCGGAAACCGTCCGCCGCCGGCTCGAGGGCGGCGAAGGACTCCACTTCCGTCATCGCCTGGCTGGCGTCGGTGCGGCCCGGCGTGAAGGGTACCTCCACCTCGTAGCCGGCATCCTTCGCCGCCTTCTCGACGGCGGCGGCACCCCCAAGCACGATCAGGTCCGCCAGGGACACCTTCTTGTCACCCGCTCCGCGGTTGAAGTCCGTCTGGATGCGCGCGAGGCGCGCCAGCACCCTGGACAGCTCGGCGGGGTCATTGGCCGCCCAGTCCTACTGTGGGGCGAGGCGGATGCGGGCGCCGTTGGCGCCGCCGCGCATGTCGCTGTCGCGGAAGGAGGAGGCCGATGCCCAGGCGGCTTTCACCAGTTGCGGCACCGTCAGTCCGGATTTCAGGATCTCCGCCTTGAGGTTGGCGATATCGCCGCTATCGATCAACTCATGGTCCACGGCGGGCACTGGGTCCTGCCAAATCAGCACCTCCTCCGGCACCTCGGCCCCCAGGTAGCGGGCGCGGGGGCCCATGTCCCTGTGGGTCAGCTTGAACCAGGCCTTGGCGAAGGCCAGCTGGAAGGCCTCTGGGTCTTCCTGGAAGCGCTTGGCGATTTCCCGGTAGGCCGGGTCTTCCTTCAGTGCCAGATCGGTGGTGAACATGATGGGGGCGTGGCGCTTGCCTTCCACATGGGCGTCGGGCACGAAGCGGGCCGCCTCCTGGTCCTTGGGCACCCATTGCACGGCGCCCGCGGGGCTCTTGGTTTGCACCCACTCGAAGGCGAACAGGTTGTCCAGGTACTGGGTGCTCCAGGCGATGGGGTTGGCGGACCAGGCGCCTTCGAGGCCACTGGTGATGGTGTCCTCCGCATTGCCCTTGCCGCACTTGTTGGCCCAGCCGAAGCCCTGTTGTTCGATGGGGGCTCCCGCCGGGTCGGCCCCCAGGCAGTCATCGGGTTTGTGGGCGCCGTGGGCCTTGCCGAAGGTGTGGCCGCCGGCGATCAGGGCGACGGTTTCCTCGTCGTTCATGGCCATGCGGCCGAAGGTGTCGCGGATGTCCTTCGCCGCCGCCAGGGGGTCCGGGTTGCCGTTGGGGCCTTCCGGGTTCACGTAGATCAGGCCCATTTGCACCGCCGCCAGGGGATTCTGGAGCTTGCGGTCGCCGTGGTAGCGCTGGTCGGCGAGCCACTCCTTCTCGGGGCCCCAATACACCTGGTCGGCCTCCCAGTCATCCACCCGGCCGCCGGCGAAGCCGAAGGTTTCAAAACCCATGGACTCCAGTGCCACGTTGCCGGTGAGCACCATCAGGTCGGCCCAGGAAATGGCGTTGCCGTATTTCTGCTTGATGGGCCACAACAGGCGGCGGGCCTTGTCCAGGCTGACGTTATCGGGCCAGCTGTTGAGGGGTTCGAAGCGCTGCTGACCGCCGTCGGCGCCGCCGCGGCCGTCCGCCACCCGGTAGGTGCCGGCGCTGTGCCAGGCCATACGAATAAAGAAGGGGCCGTAGTGGCCGTAGTCGGCGGGCCACCAGTCCTGGGAGTCGGTCATCAGGGCTTCGAGATCCTTCTTGAGGGCGGCGAGGTCGAGCTTGCCGAACTCCTCGGCGTAGTCGAAGTCAGGCCCCAGGGGGTTGGACGCGGGGTTGTGCTGGCGCAGGGCCTGGAGGTCGAGTTTCTCCGGCCACCAGTCCTTGTTGGTCATGGCCTGAGCCTGGGCGTTGGCAGCTGCCAGGGATGACGTCGCGATGGCGATGGCGGCAATCAGGGGTAGGGTTTTTCTTAGCATGATGTTTTCCTCTCATGGGTGATCTTATAGGTGTGTTGATCTTGGGCGATCTTACAGGTGTGCCGACAAACTATAACCCATCCGGAATCGCCAATAGATTTGCATTGGCTATGGGGCGTATTGAAAACCTATATCAAAAGGCATCGCCCTTGACCGATATCATGGCGGGTCACGGGCAATTGCCGAGAATTCACGCTTAAGGCTTGTGCCGGGCCTGCCGTCGGGGCGGGGCCGGGGGCTGTCATAGTGTCACGAGGCTGTTATGTTGAATGGTTTCAAATTCCCGCTGTGGGTGGTTGGTTTGTTGCTGCTGCCGGGGTTTGCGAGGGTGGTACTGGCCGGGCAACCCAGCCTTGAGGAAATCGGCCGCAAGCAGTTTATCCGCTGTGCCAGTTGTCACGCCATGAGCGCCGATGCACAGCCCCGGGGGGCGATTGCCGATGTCGGCCCCCATCTGGAGGGTATCGTCGGCCGCCCGCTGGCGGCGGTGGCGGGCTTTCCCTACTCCGATGCCCTGCGGGAGGGGGATTTCGTTTGGGACGAGGAGATGCTGGACCGCTGGCTGACCCGTCCTCAGGACCTGGTGCCCGGCATGTGCATGCCGTTCATGGGTCTGTCCAGAGCGGATTTGCGGGAGGCGCTTATCGCCTATCTGAAAAATCCGCAGCCGTGATGCCGCAGCGGGCCGGGTCTGTCCTCACACAGAAACCTGGTAATCCCTCGTCGCGAGCATGGCCTCCAGATTATCCACCACGTCAGGGTCGAACCAGTCGCCGCGGTGTGCGGTGATTTCGGCCAGCGCCGCAGCTGGGCTGCGGGCAGACCGGTAGGGCCGGTGGGCCGTCATCGCCTCGAACACATCGGCGACGGCGATGATTCTGGCCTCGGCCGAAATCTCGTCGCCGCGCAGACCATGGGGATAGCCGCTGCCGTCCAGCCGCTCGTGATGCTGACGGATGATGGCGGCGATGGGCAGGGGAAAATCAACGTCCTTGAGGATGTCGTAACCCCACTCAGGATGCATCTTGATCAGTTCGTATTCCTGGGGCGTCAGGTCCGACGGCTTGGTGAGAATTTGGGCGGGGATGGCGATTTTGCCGATATCGTGCACCAGGGCGATCATCTCCAGGTGGTGACAGCGCTGCTCTGGCCAGCCCATCTCCCGGGCGATATCCCCGGCTATGCTCGCCACCCGCTGCTCGTGCCCGGCGGTGTAGGGATCCCGCAGCTCCACCATGTTGGCCACCGCCCTCAGGGTCTGCTCCATGGATTTTTCCAGGCGAGCAACGTATGCCGCAAGCTGTTGCCTCTGGTTTTTGCCCTCGGTGATGTCGTGAAACGTGGTCACCACCCCGCTGGGCTTGTCCAGGTGCTGGGAAAACAGGGGTTTGGCGTTGATGGAAATCCAGCGTCGCTCGCCACTGGGCCGCCGGATGCCCATGACCACGTTGGCCTGGGGCTGGCCGGTACGCAGGGTTACCATGGCTGGATGTTCATCCCCCGGAAACCCGCTGCCATCCTCCCGCACTGCATCCCAGCCGGGGTCGTCGGAGGTGAGGCCGAGCATTTGCTCGGGTGTGCGGCCCTCGATGGCGAGGGCGGCGGGATTGATTTCCACGATCCGCCCCTCGGCGTCCTGAAAGACCACCCCTTCGGCCATCGCCTCGAAGACGGAGCGAAACCCTTCCTCACTGCCGCCAATGGCCGCCTGTGGCGGGTGCACATTCCGGCCAATCATCACAAAGGTCGACCGGCCTTGGGCATCGGCACCGGGCGCCAGCGTCACCTCCACCAGGACCGGGTCTCCGCCAGCGACAATTAGCGTTAGCTGCCCCCGGGCAAGGCCCTCTGCCCGGCAATCCGCCAGGAGCTTATTCATGGCGGATGGCGTGGCCGTTATGCCCGGCCAGTCGAGTTGGCAAATTTCGGTGTCGTCGCGCTGAAGCAGTCGGCAGGCCGCAGGGTTTGCTGCTCTGATGGCGCCTTCCGGGCCGAGCAGCAAGATGGCTTCCCCGCTGTGCTCGAACAGTGTGCGCTGGATATCAGGGTGGGTGCTGGCCATGTGGGTACCCCGGGTTATTGTGGAATCGCGAAGCGCTGTTCGCGGAACAGCCGCAGGCAGGCGGCAACCACGGCGGGATCATAGGCGGTTCCGGCGCCTCGCTCAATTTCTGCCAGAGCGCTATCGACCCCCAGAGCCGGGCGGTAGGGGCGGTCGGTGGCCATGGATTCCACCACATCGGCGACGGCGACAATCCGCGCCTCCAGTTGGATCTCGTCTCCCTTCAGCCCCAGGGGATAGCCGGTGCCGTCGATGCGTTCGTGGTGCTGGTAACTTATCTGGGCCACGGGCCAGGGAAAGTCGACGTTTTTGAGAATATCGAAACCCGCGCTGACGTGGTTTTGCACGATGGCGTATTCGAGGGCATTGAGTCTGCCCGGCTTGGTGAGGATTTCCGCCGGGACCACGATCTTGCCGACATCGTGGAGATAGCCGCCGACGCGAAGGCCTTCGAGGGTGTGCTTATCGAGTCCCATTTCCGCGCCAATGGCCACGGCAATCTCAGACACCCGCTTCTCGTGGCCCGCAGTATAGGGGTCGCGCATTTCCACCAGGTTGGTGACCAGGGCCACGGTCTGGGTCAACAGTTGCTCCAACTCGCTGGCATAGCGGCGGATCTGGTTTTCCGCCAGCTTGCGATCGGTGATGTCCACGGCGGTGCCCCGCAATCCGCTGATGGAACCGTCCGCCCCACGGATTGCCTCCCCCCGGGCCAGTACCCAGCCCAGGGGCGCGCCATCGCGCACCGTCTCCAGCTCCACGCTGTAGGGTGTTCCATCCTCCCCGGCAGCTGCCACCGCCCGGGATAGCCGAGTCCAGCTGTCCGGGGTAAAGATGGCGGCCTGCCGGCTGTAATCCGGGGCAGGTTGGTCGGGGGGCTGACCCAGCATCCGGTACAGTTCGGCAGTCCAGCTGACATGGTCGGTGGCGAGGTCAAGGGTCCAGCTGCCGATACGGCCGATGCGCTGCGCTTCCAGCAGTTCGTCCCTGGTGTTCCTCAGGCCCTGCTCCAGGGCCTTGGTGGTGGAGATGTCCGCGTGGGTGCCGATCATCCGCAGGGGCTTGCCGTCGGGGTCCCGGCTTACCACCACCCCCCGGTCGAGTATCCACTTGTAGCTGCCGTCCTTGCACTGGACGCGATGCTCGTTGGCGTAGTGGGTGGTATTGCCCTCCAGTACCTCCCTAACCCTGGCCAAAGTTTCCGCCCTGTCGTCGGGATGCAGACGGTTCTCCCATTCGTGCCGGCCAGTACCGATCTCGGCGTCCTGGTAGCCGAGCATGGCTTTCCACAGCGGTGAAAAATAGACGGTTGCAGTGGGGATGTTCCAGTCCCATACCCCCTGCCCGGAGCCTTCGAGGGCGAATTTCCAGCGGAACTCGCTGTCCTCCAGGGCCTGTTCCCGCTGGCGGATCTCGCGGGTCAGATCCTCGGCCCTGCGCTCGGCGCGCTGCTCGGTCCTGAGCAGGGCCATCACCAGGAGAAACAGCAGGCCGGTGGAGATTGTGCCGCCGCTCAGGGTAAGCCAGGCCTGGGTATTGCTGATGGCCGGGGCCTCCGGCTGGCGATCAAAGATTGCCAGCCAGGTGCGGCCGTGCACCCGCAGCAGCCTTTGCTGATAGAAGGGAGACTGCTGGGAAGGGGCAATATCCCCGGTTCCGCCAAACAGCTCATTGGCGGAAGTGGCCAGCTCACCGTCGTAAATGTGGAATTCCAGATATTGTCCGTATTCGCTCTGCCAATCGGCGAGTACCCCCTGCAGAAGGTCCGTCATACGGTAGGGGCTGTAGGCCCAGCCCGCAAGGGCATCGCGGCGCTGGGCCCGGGTCTCGGTGGGCATGCCATTGCGGTAGACCGGGACGTACATCAGGACCCCGGCCTGAACATCCTCGCCGGTCTCCTGTACCAGCTCCACCTTGCCGGTGAGGGCCGCAGCGTTGCTGTCCCGGGCCTCATCCATCGCCAACCTGCGCACCGGCTCCGAGTACATGTCGTAGCCGAACGCCCGCAGGTTGCGGTCGTGAAAGGGCTCGAGATAGATGATGGCGCTGTAGACCTGCCGTTCACCGGCGGGCCATACCTGGTAATCGGGAAAGCCCTGGGCGCGGGTGGCCTGGATGTGGGCGTCCCGCTCGGTGGCCGGGACCAGCTGGGAAAAGCCGATTCCCTGTACGCCGGGAAGGGTGGATTCCATGTCCAACTTGTCCACATAGGCGCGCCACTCCTCGCGACTGACATAATCCGCTCCGGCGAACAGCCCGGCGGCGCCGCTGAGGGCGAGCTGGAAGTGGCGGAGGCGCTCCTCGATTTTCAGCACCACCTGGTCGCAGGCAAAGGTAAATTGGTCAACGGCGTGATCTCGCTGCTGGTCAATGGCCCGCAGGGTCAGCAGCGAGGTTGTCAGTAGTCCGGTCGCCAGCAGTGTCCAGGGCAGCAGGGGGAAGAGGTCGAATCGGGATTTGATCATCGGCAGGCCAACAACTGGGGGCAGGGGTTTGCTGTGTCGGAAATTTCCTGCACTATACAACAGATGCCGGCAAATCCCCGTAACCTGTGGTGGGCCGGAATCGGCTCCGCCGGCCGTCATGGGTCGCCTTGGTTCCTGACTTCCGTGTAAAATATCGGCTGTCTTCGTTTTATCCACCGTCACCCTCAGGAGCCTCCCCGTGTCTGCCATCAAAAAAGTCGTCCTCGCCTACTCAGGCGGTCTTGATACCTCTGTGATCGTGCGCTGGTTGCAGGAGAATTATGGCTGTGAGGTGGTGACCTTCACCGCCGACATCGGTCAGGGTGAAGAGGTGGAGCCCGCCCGGGCCAAGGCCCAGGCCATGGGCGTCAAGGAAATCTATATCGACGACCTGCGGGAGGAGTTTGCCCGGGACTTTGTGTTCCCCATGTTTCGCGCCAACACCGTGTACGAGGGGGAGTACCTGCTGGGCACCTCCATCGCCCGGCCCCTGATCGCCAAGCGCCTGATCGAGATCGCCAACGAGACCGGTGCCGACGCCATTTCCCACGGCGCCACCGGCAAGGGCAACGACCAGGTGCGCTTCGAGCTGGGGGCCTACGCCCTCAAGCCCGGGGTCAAGGTGATCGCCCCCTGGCGGGAGTGGGACCTGCTGTCCCGGGACAAGCTGATGGCCTACTGCGAAACCCACAATATCCCGGTGGAAATGAAGCGCGGCAAGAAGTCCCCGTACTCCATGGATGCCAATCTGCTCCATATCTCCTACGAGGGCGCCATTCTCGAAGACCCCTGGGTGGAGCCGGAAGAGGATATGTGGCGCTGGTCGGTGTCCCCGGAGGCGGCTCCCGACAAGGCCACCTATGTGGAGCTGGAGTACCGGTGCGGCGATATTGTCGCCATCGACGGCGTGGCCATGAGCCCGGCCACGGTGATCGAGCACCTCAACAAGCTGGCGGGGGACAACGGCATCGGCCGTCTCGACCTGGTGGAAAACCGCTATGTGGGGATGAAGTCCAGGGGTTGCTATGAGACCCCCGCCGGCACCGTGATGCTGCGGGCCCACCGGGCCATCGAATCCCTCACCCTCGACCGGGAAGTGGCCCACCTCAAGGACGAGCTGATGCCCAGGTATGCCAGCCTGATCTACAATGGCTACTGGTGGTCGCCGGAGCGCCAGATGTTGCAGACCATGATCGACGAGTCCCAGCAATTTGTGAATGGCACAGTGCGGGTCAAGCTCTACAAGGGCAATGTCGCCATTGCCGGTCGCAAGTCGCCGGACAGCCTGTTCGACGAGAAGATCGCCACCTTCGACGACGATGCCGGCGCCTACAACCAGAAGGATGCCGAGGGCTTCATCAAGCTCAATGCGTTGCGCATGCGCATCGCCGCAGGGAAAAAGCGCAGTTTGCTGGATTGACGCCGGTTTGCCGGCGGCCTGGCTCAGTGTCACTTGATGCAGGTCAAGCCACGGGGCCAGTGCCTGGCGGATAATGCCGGGGCAAAGCAAGCAGCAAGGTTTGACTCTTAAAAAACGGGAACAATGCGATGAGCAACAGTGCTTCAGCCGGCTCGCTGCCGGATTACAACGTCAAGGTGGTCAAGCAGTTCGCCATCATGACCGTCGTCTGGGGAATCGTGGGCATGTTGGTGGGGGTGGTGATCGCCGCCCAACTGGCCATGCCCCAACTCAATCCGCCGCTGGAGTGGTTTCACTTCGGCCGCCTCCGGCCACTGCACACCAACGCGGTTATCTTCGCCTTTGGCGGCAGCGCCCTGTTTGCCGCTTCCTACTGGGTGGTGCAGCGAACCTGTCAGGCCCGCCTGTTTGGCGGACCCCTGGCGGCCTTCACCTTTTGGGGCTGGAACGCGGTCATCGTCGCCGCCGCCATTACCCTGCCCCTGGGCTTGACCACCACCAAGGAATACGCGGAACTGGAGTGGCCCATCGACATCGCCATCGCCGTGGTCTGGGTGAGCTACGCCATCGTCTTCTTTGGCACCATCATGAAGCGCAGGACCAAGCACATCTATGTGGCCAACTGGTTTTTCGGGGCCTTTATTCTCACCATCGCCCTGCTGCATATCGTCAACAGCCTGGCGGTGCCGGTGTTTTCCGGTGGCTTGATCAAGTCCTATTCGGTGTATCCCGGCGCCATCGACGCCATGGTGCAGTGGTGGTACGGTCACAATGCGGTGGGCTTTTTCCTCACCGCCGGCTTCCTTGGCATGATGTACTACTTTGTGCCCAAGCAGGCGGGGCGGCCGGTGTACTCCTACCGGCTGTCCATC
>CAZWUP010000094.1:0-9680 GCA_964637045.1 uncultured Porticoccaceae bacterium
CGTGACTTCCCTCAGGATTGCCGGCCCTACGAGCACAGCTCTCCGGGCGTTCGGGTGCGCTATTCCACTGTCTTACGTGACTTCCCTCGGCATCGCCAGGCCACAGGGATGCGCTGGTGACGTGGGTGGTCGGGAAAGGTCAGATCGCCGGCGCCATCGACTTCAGCCGGGTTACTGATGCGCCCCTGTTTTGGGTTAAGCTAAGGCCATAACAGAGGAAGCCGGATTCGCTCCGCGGCATGGCTGGGGGCCGGTCCCGCGGTCCGGGGCTTCCATCACTTGCGCCCAGGATTGTCATGCGATGAACGCCAGCCGCCCAATAGCTCTCTGCCGTGTGCTGACCGCTCTGCTGTGGGGGGTGTTGCTGGCGGGGTGCGCCAGCCTGCCGTCCCTGGAGGGGCGGGAGATGTCCTGGGCCATTTCCGAGGCGGAGGCGAGGGAAACCAGGCTCGGTCGCGGGCTCTTCAAACTCACCGACAGCCATCCCGGCTTGTCCGGCATTCACTCGCTGCTCGACGCCCACGATGCCTTTGCGGCGCGGATGTCCCTGGCCCGCGCCGCTGAGCGCTCCCTGGATATCCAGTACTATATCTGGCGCAACGACATGACCGGCACGCTGCTGTTCGAGGCGCTGCACGCCGCCGCCGATCGGGGGGTAAGGGTGCGCCTGCTGCTGGACGACAATAACACCAAGGCGCTGGACAGCACCCTGGCCGTTCTCGACAGCCATGCCAATATCGAGGTGCGGCTGTTCAACCCGTTTTTGCTGCGCAGCGTCAGGACGGTGGGGTTCATTGCCGACTTTTCCCGGGCCAACCGCCGCATGCACAACAAGTCCTGGACCGTCGACAACCTGGCCACCATCGTCGGCGGGCGCAATATTGGCGACGAGTACTTTGGTGCCGACGATATTCTTTTCACCGACCTCGATGTGTTGGCGGTGGGGGCGGTGGTAAGGGATGTCTCCCAGGATTTTGACCGCTACTGGGGGAGTGCGTCCGCCTATCCCGCGGCACTGATTCTTCCCGAGGCGCCGGAGGAGGGTCTGGCGCTGCTGGCTGCCGCCTCGTCTCTGGTGGAGAGGGACCCGGCGGCAGCGGCCTATGTCGAGGCACTGCGGGCGTCGAGATTTGTCACCGAACTGGTGCAGGGAAGGCTGAATTTCGAATGGGCGAAAACCCGGCTAGTCAGTGATTCACCGGCCAAAGGCCTGGGCCGGACCAGCCGCGTGGACCGGGTGACCGGGCAGATCGCCGAAGCCATCGAGGGGCCCACCAAGCGCATGGATATGGTGTCGCCCTACTTCGTGCCCACCGAGAGAGGGGTGGCCAGCTTTGTTGCCCTGGCGGACGCCGGGGTGAAGGTCCGCGTTCTGACCAACTCCCTCGACGCCACGGATGTGGCTGCGGTGCACTCCGGCTACGCCAGGTATCGCAAGGCCCTGCTGAAGGCGGGGGTCACTCTTTACGAGATGCGCCGCCTCGGCCCCGAGCCGGAAGAGAGGCCGAAGGCGGGGCCTTTCGGCAGTTCCGGTTCCAGTCTGCACGCCAAGACCTTTGCCGTGGACGGCAGGCAGTTGTTTATCGGCTCCTTCAACTTCGATCCGCGATCCGCACGCCTGAATACCGAGCTCGGGTTTGTCATCGACAGCCCGGCCCTTACTCGGCGGCTCCACCGGACATTCGATCGCCATATTCCACCCCTGGCCTATCAAGTGCTGTTGGACGAGAATGGGCGGCTGTATTGGCTGGAACAGCACAAGGGCAGGGAAATCCGCCACCGCAGCGAGCCCCGCACACCGCTGTGGAAGCGGGTCAAGGTCTGGATTCTCTCCCTGTTGCCCATCGAGAGCCTGCTCTAATCAAAACAAGGAACTCCCATGCGCTTGGCGCTTCCCGACATTGCCACCCTGGTGGTCTACCTGGCCGTCATTGCCGGTGTGGGGCTGTATTTTTCCCGCCGCAACAACAGCACCGAGGAATATTTCGTTGGCGGCCGGTCCTTTTCCGGTTGGGTGATTGGCCTCAGTCTGGTGGGCACCTCGATCAGTTCCATCACTTTTCTCGCCTATCCGGGGGATGCCTACAAAACCGCCTGGGCGCGCTATATCCCCAATATGGCGCTGCCGTTGGGGGCTGCGATTGCGGCCTGGTTCTTTATTCGGTTTTTCCGCCAGGGCAATACCACCACCGCCTACGAGTATCTGGAGAGGCGTTTTGGCCCTTCGATCCGGGTCTACGGCGCCATCGCCTTTATCGTCGCCCAGTTGGTGAGAATCAGTATTATCCTGTACTTGCTGGCGCTGCTGATCGGCGAGCTGACGGGGCTCGAGGTAACCCTGGCCATCGCGGTGGCCGGGGTTTTTGTGGCCCTCTACACGATTGTCGGCGGCTTCGATGCCGTGATCTGGACGGATGTGATTCAGACGGTGGTGCTGCTGCTCGGCGGGGTGCTGTGTCTGTACACAGTGGTGACCCTGCTGCCCGGTGGCCTGGAGCAGGTGTTCGCGGTGGCCGCCGAGCACAATAAGCTGAGCTTTTCCGACCTCGAGGACGGCCAGCTCCGGCCCTTGTCCTGGGGGCTTGGCCTCAGTGAGAAAACCGTGACCATGCTGTTTATGGTGGGGCTTATCAGCTGGCTGACGGAATACTCTGCCAATCAAAATACCGTGCAGCGTTACTGTGCTTCGAAAAGCGATACAGAGGCGCGCAAGGCGATGTTGGTGTGCGCCCTCAGCAGCCTGCCGATCTGGGCGTTCTACATGTTTCTGGGCACGGCGCTGTTTGTGTTCTTCCAGCAGTTTCCGGCTCCCGAGGCGGCCGCCATGCTCGATGGCAGCCGCAAGGCGGAGGGCATTCTGCCCTACTTCATTGTCAACCACCTGCCCGCGGGCATGGCGGGGGTGGTGATTGCCGCCGCGCTGGCGGCAGCCATGTCGTCGCTGGATTCCTCCATCAACGCCATATCAACGGTGAGTATCATCGATATCTACAAGCGCCATCTCCGCCCAGGCCGGGGGGACGGACACTATCTGCGCAGCGCCTGGGTGGTCGCCACCGCCGCCAGTGTGCTGATGGTCGCGGGTGCGACCCTGCTGTCCCGGGCGCAAACCACCACCCTTCAAGACACCTCGATGGTGTTCACCTCGGTGCTTGGCGGCGGCCTGCTGGGAATGTACCTGCTGGGCTTCTGCACCCGCCGCGGTGACGCCCGTGCGGTTTGGGCGGGTATCGTCTGCACCGCGCTGTTCACCCTGTGGACGGTGCTGGCTGGTCGCGGCCTGCTGCCGGATGCCCTCACGGTGCCCTTCGACCTGTACTACACCGGATTGGTGGGCAACCTGCTGATGTTCGCCGTGGGCTTTTTCGCGTCGTCCCTGTGGCGTCGCCCTCACAGCACCCCCAGCCGCTTCACCAGGCGATGAAAGTTGCCCCTGTCCATGCCGAGGCTGCGGGCGGTGGCGGCGAGGTTGTTGTGGTGGGCGCGCAGGCGCTCGCTAATCAGGCGGTGCTGGAAGTCGTCTACCGCTGACTTGAAGTCCAGTTTATCCAGTTCCGCCGCGCCGGGGCCGGCGTCGGCGGTGGCCTCCGGCGCCGGCCCAGGGGCTGGCTCGATGGCCAGGTGTTCGGGGTCAAGGGTCACGGTGCGGGCGTCGTGGCCCTGTTCGGCGACGGCCTTGAGGGCGGCGCGGCTGAGCAGGTGCTCCAGCTCGCGGACATTGCCGGGCCAGGGGTAGCCCAGCAGGGCCTTCTTGGCGGCGCCGGCGAGGCGCAGCCCGCGCACTCCCAGGCGGCGCTGGTCCCGCTCCAACAGGTAGCCGGCCAGGAGCAGGATGTCCCGGCCGCGCTCCCGCAGTGGCGGCACCTGAATGGGAAACACGGTGAGGCGGTGGTAGAGGTCGGCGCGAAAGCGACCCTTGGCCACTTCCTGCTGGAGGTCCCTGTTGGTGGCGGCAACGATGCGCACGTCCACCAGGGTATGGCGGTCGCTGCCCACCCGCTGGATTTCGCCGCTCTGCAGGGCGCGCAGCATCTTGGCCTGGACCTGCAGGGGCAGTTCGCCCACTTCGTCGAGGAACAGGGTGCCGCCGTCGGCCACCTCGAATTTGCCGGCGCGGTCGGCAATGGCGCCGGTGAAGGCGCCCTTGATATGGCCGAACAACTCGCTTTCCGCCACGGATTCCGGCAGGGCCGCGCAGTTCACATAAATCAGCGGCTTGTCGGACCGGGGCGAGAGCATATGCACCTGGCGCGCCACCAACTCCTTGCCCACCCCGGTCTCCCCCAGCACCAGTACCGTCAGGTGTGACTTGGCGACCATGGCAATCTCGTCCATCAGCTGCTTCATCACCGGGCTTTGGCCCACCATCTCCGCTTTGCCTTCGCTCTCCAGCAGTGCCGCAGTCACCAGGTGGCCGCGCTCGATGCGGGCTTCCAGGGCCTGAATCCGCTGGGCAGCCTTTACCGTGGCCTCGGTGAGGCGGATGAAGGTGCGCAGCTCCACCGGGTCGATGGCGTCGAAGGTGCCAGGTCTCATGGCATCCAGGGAGAGTACCCCCCAGGGCAGGTCGTCGATGTAGAGGGACACCCCCATGCAGTCGTGGACATGGAGTTGATGGTCGTCGGTGTCCACCAGGCCGTCGTAGGGGTCGGGCAGGGGGGAGTCGGCGGGGAAGCGCACCGGCTCCCGGGAGTGGAGCAGGCTGGCGAGGCGCGGGTGTTCCTCCACTGCAAAGCGGCGGCCCAGGGTGTCCTCGCTGAGACCGTCCACCGCCAGGGGTTTGAGGGTGCTGCCGTGGAGCTGGAGGATGGCTGTCGAATCACAGGGGAAGATCCGCCGCATGGCCTCCAGCAGGCGTTTGTAGCGCTGGGCCTCCGGCAGGTCGCGGGACAGATCGGCGACGATGGAAATGAGATCCTGGAAAAAAGTGGCTGTTGTCATTTTGATAACGTCGTTGTGGATGACACATCATAGCACCGATGTCATAAAAACAACAAAATTCATAACATACCAGAAATGCTGAGAAAAATAGTTGGCACATAACTTGACACAGATGAAGTGTGACCAGCAATCGAGAGGATAACCCATGAATGTATTTACCCCCCCAGGCTTGAGCGCCACCCTGTGCGCCGCGGTCCTCGCCATCGCCCTACCTGTGGGCGCTGCCGAGGTTGTCGGCGAGGCCCCCGACGGTGCCGTTGGCAATATGACCGGACTGTGGGCCGGGGTGCTGATTGGCGGTGCCGCCGGCGGCCCCCTGGGCGCCCTTGGCGGAGCTGTGGTCGGCGCCCTCGGGGGCGGCGAGCTTCAGTCTCGCAGTGGCCTGGCCGGCACCGCCTACCTGGTGCGGGAGGACGACGGCAGTGAGACTCTGGTGCGCTCCCCCAATCGCCGCTGGCAGGCGGGGGACCGGGTTGAAATCGTCGCCAACCGCCTGGTTGCTGCCGACGCCGCGGCGTCCCGCTGAGGTCCCTTTTAATCTCACCATCGAGGAGGCCCTATGGCTGACCGTTTTACCAAAAGTATGGCCAGGAACATGTACTACGGGGGGAGCGCCTTCGCTTTCCTGCTGTTGCTGGGCCTGACCGTCGACACCATGCTGGTGCTCCCGGAGCGGGACCACCGTGAAAACATCACCGAGTCCGTGGCCCACGGCAAGGAGCTGTGGGAGAAGAACAACTGCGTCGGCTGCCACAGCCTGATGGGGGAGGGCGCCTACTTCGCCCCGGAACTGGCCAATGTCTTCGATCGCCGGGGCAGAGGCGACGAAAAAATGTTCAAGGGTTTTATGCAGGGCTGGATGGCTGCCCAGCCGCTGGCTATCCCTGAGCGCCGCAAGATGCCCCAGTTCAATCTCAGCGAGCAGGAAGTGGACGACATTGCCAATTTCCTGATCTGGACTTCCCGCATCGACGACAACGAATGGCCGCCCAACATCGAAGGCTGACCGGAGACAACACCATGAAATTTCAATCCCAACGTGTGGCCATGCCCTATTTCGTGTTTGCCCTGGCGCTGTTTGCCGGGCAGATCGTCTTCGGGTTGATCATGGGCCTGCAGTACGTCAACGGCGACTTCCTCGCCGAACTCATCCCCTTCAACGTCGCCCGCATGGTGCACACCAACCTGCTGATCGTGTGGCTGTTGTTCGGCTTTATGGGCGCCTCCTACTACCTGGTGCCGGAGGAGGCGGACACCGAGCTGTTCAGTCCCCTGCTGGCGAAGATCACCTTTTGGGTGTTCGCCGCCGCCGGTGTCGCCACCATTCTCGGCTACCTGCTGGTGCCCTATGCCAGGCTCACCGAGCTGACCCAGAACCACCTGCTGCCCACCATGGGCCGGGAGTTTCTGGAACAGCCCACCATCACCAAGATCGGCATTGTCGTGGTCTGCCTGTCGTTTATCTTCAACCTCGGGATGACCGTGCTGCGGGGACGCAAGACTGTGGTCAACACGGTGTTGATGACCGGCCTCATCGGCATGGCGGTGTTCTTCCTGTTTTCCTTCTATAACCCCAGTAACCTGGTACTCGACAAGTTCTTCTGGTGGTGGGTGGTGCACCTGTGGGTGGAAGGGGTGTGGGAGCTGATCATGGGGGCCATCCTCGCCTATGTGCTGATCAAAGTCACCGGTGTCGACCGGGAGGTGATCGAGAAGTGGCTCTATGTGATCGTCGCCATGGCCATCATCTCCGGCCTGGTGGGCATGGGCCACCACTACTTCTGGATCGGCCCCGGGGAGTACTGGCTGTGGCTGGGCTCCATCTTTTCGGCCCTGGAACCCATCCCCTTCTTTATGATGGTGTTGTTCGCCTTTGACGTGGTCAAGCGTCGCCGCTTCGATCACGGCAACCGCATCGCCACCACCTGGGCCCTGGGCACCGCGGTGATGGCCTTCCTGGGAGCCGGAGTCTGGGGCTTCATCCACACCCTGGCCCCGGTGAACTACTACACCCACGGCACCCAGCTCACCGCTGCCCACGGCCACCTGGCGTTCTTTGGCGCCTACGCCATGATCGTGATGACCATCATCTCCTACGCGGTGCCCATCCTCCGCGGCCGTCCCCAGGGCAACAGCGTTGTGGCCCAGGGCCTGGAGCGCTACGCCTTCTGGACCATGTGCCTGAGTATGGTGGGGATCACCCTGGCGCTGACCGTGGCCGGCGCCTGGCAGGTGGCCCTGCAGCGCCTGCCGGAGTCGGGCGCCGCCCTCAACTTTATGGCCACCCAGCAGGAGATCGCCCCGGTGTACTGGGTGCGCCTGGTGCTCGGCCTGGTGTTCCTCAGCGGGCTGGTGGCCTACTTCGCCAGCTTCTTTGTGGCCGGCGAGGCCACCGAGAAGCAGAGTGCCGCCCTGGCCGCTGGCTGACCACCACCCGCCGCAACCCCGGCTTGCCCAGCAAAAAAAGGGGGCAAGCCCGAGGGCGCGGCGGTCACCGCTAAGGAATCTGAACTGTGGAAGAATATATCGGCGGACTTTGGCACCGCCTCGTCAGCCGCCAGGCGGACACCGACTGGACAGACGCGGAGGTGGCCCTGGCACCCCTCATCCCCCGCCTGGGGCCCTACTACCGTGCCCTGGGTGGCTGCCCTGGGGTGGGCCTCGAGGCCGCCGCCCCCCGCTCCCTGGACACCAGGCGCAATTTTGTTCAGCGCCTGGCGGGCAGCCACAAACGCTTTGCCGTGGCCTGGCAGGACGCGCACAGCCTGCGGCTGCCCCCGGTCATCGCCTGCTTCCCCACCCCGGCCCTCAACCGCCAGCTGTACTTCTGGCTGGTGGGCCTGGCCGCGCAACTGCCCAACCTCCGCCACTGGTTTGTCGATAACCAGGAGGCCACCCGCGCTCTGTTGGCCCGCTGCCCCGGCCTGGCCGCCAGCTACCGGGACCTGGTGGCGGCGACCCTGGCTCTGCGCCCGCCCCTGGAGGGCCTGGAGGGCGCCGAGCGGGACCGCGAGGCGGCCATCCGCCAGGCCCTGCGGGATCCGGGTGCGGTGGCCCAGCTGCCCCTGGCCTCCCGGGACCCCCTCCCGGTGCCCCTGTGGCTCTACCCCCGGCCGCTGCAGGTTCTGCCGGCCCTGGCCGCCGCCGAAGACCTGGAGGCGGGCCGCAACGACGGCGGTGGCCAGGGGGAGGAGGGCGGACCCCGCAAGCAGGCCGCCCGGGTCGCCGACGACCCCGGGCGGGATGGCCTGCTGGTGTTTCAGCTCCCCAGCCTGTTCACCCTGGGGGAACAGGTGTCCCTCGACCGCAGCCAGGACGAGGACGAGGACGCCCCCTCATCCTGTGCTGACGATGTCGACATCATCACCCTGTCCCGGCAGCGCCGGGCCGGCCGCGGCAAGCTGCGTTTCGACCTCGACCTGCCCGGTGCCGACAACGACGATCTGCCCCTGGGGGAGGGCATCCGCCTGCCGGAATGGGATTACCGCAGCAATCGGCTGGTGGCCGACTACTGCCTACTCCAGCCCCTGCTCGCCGATCGCGCCGAGCCCGCGGCGGTGCCGGAAGCCCTGGTGGGGGCCGCCCGCGCCCTGCGCCGCCAGTTTGCCACCCTCCAGCCCCAGCGGCGCTGGCTCAACCGCCAGCCCTGGGGTGAGGAGATCGACATCGACGCCTGGATTCGCGCCGCCGCCGACCCCGGCGCCGCCACTGGGCGGGGAGATTGCTACCGCGCCCGGCGCACCGACCAGCGGGACCTGGCCTGCCTGCTGCTCGCCGATCTGTCCCTGTCCACCGACTGCCAGCTGGGGCCGGAGGGCAAGGTTATCGATGTCATTCGCGATGCCCTGCTGCTGTTTGCCGAGGCCATGGCCGGCTGTGGCGACCCCTTTGCCCTGTACGGTTTTTCGTCGCTGCGCAACAAGCAGGTGCGCTATCACCTGCTGAAGAACTTCGCCGAGCCCTACGGTGCTGCGGCGCGGGGGCGAATCCTCGCCATCCGCCCCGGTTACTACACCCGCTTGGGTGCGGCCATCCGCCAGTCCACCCGTATCCTCGCTGCGCAGCCGGCCGAACACCGACTGCTGTTGATGGTGTCCGACGGCAAGCCCAACGACCTCGACCGCTATGAGGGCCGCTACGGCATCGAGGATACCCGCGCTGCGGTGCTGGAGGCCCGCCGCCAGGGGCTGACACCCTTTTGTATCACCATCGACGAACACGGCAGCGATTATTTGCCCTATGTGTTCGGCGATCAGGGCTATGCCCTGGTGAGGGATATCGCGCGCCTGCCCGGGTTGCTGCCCAGGCTGTACCTGCAATTGAGTGGCCACAGGGCGTAGTCCTGTGGCGGTTGGTGGAAAGTGGGAGATGACAGATGACAGATGAGAGATTTGCAACCCTTGGCACTGGCGCCATGGACCAGCAGCACAGCTATATCCCCCAGGGCCGCGAGGTGGAGATCTTCACCAGCGCCGCCCGCAACCGCCTGCCGGTGCTGATCAAGGGGCCCACGGGTTGCGGCAAGACCCGCTTTATCCAGCACATGGCGGAGCGCCTGGGGCGGCCACTGCATACCGTGGCGTGCCACGATGATCTCACCGCCGGCGATCTGGTGGGGCGCCATCTGATCGGTGCCGAGGGCACCTTCTGGCAGGATGGCCCCCTCACCCGGGCGGTGCGGGAGGGGGGCATCTGCTACCTGGACGAGGTGGTGGAGGCGCGCAAGGACACCACCGTGG
>CAZWUP010000095.1:0-9656 GCA_964637045.1 uncultured Porticoccaceae bacterium
GGAAAACAAGGTCAAGGTCGGCGATCTGGTCCAGCGCGGCCAGGTGATTGCCGCCATGGGCAGCACGGGCCGCTCCACCGGGCCCCACCTGCACTTTGAGGTCTACAAGAACGGCCGTCCGGTGGACCCCTCCTCCTATATCCGCCGCACCCTGCGCAAGGGATAAGTCCTGTCCCCAGATACCGGATTCCGCCAGCGGCGGAAATTTGTACTGCGCAACCCCCCGAGAGCAAACCCATGGCAGGCAATGTGCTGAAACAGATTTTTGGCAGCAAGAACGAGCGCGCAATAAAGAAGATGCGCAGG
Organism: uncultured Porticoccaceae bacterium; assembly: GCA_964637045.1. GTDB lineage: Bacteria > Pseudomonadota > Gammaproteobacteria > Pseudomonadales > Porticoccaceae > CAYXXZ01. Next base: position 307 of record CAZWUP010000095.1, read on the forward strand.
ACAGTCGCCAGAATCAACACCCTAGAAGACACCGTCCAGAAACTCGACGATAGCCAGCTGAAGGCCAGGACCGGGGAGTTCCGCGCGCGCCTGGACAAGGGGGAAACCCTGGACCAGCTGCTGCCGGAAGCCTTTGCCGTGGTCCGGGAAGCGGCCCGGCGCACCCTGGGGCTGCGTCACTTCGACGTCCAGATGATCGGCGGCATCAGCCTCCACGACGGCAAGATTGCCGAGATGCGCACCGGCGAGGGCAAGACCCTGGTGGCGACCCTGGCGGCCTACCTCAACGCCCTCACTGGCAAGGGCGTCCACATCATCACCGTCAACGACTACCTGGCCAGCCGCGACGCCCAGTGGATGGGGCCGGTATACCACGCCCTGGGCATCAGCCTGGGGATAATCCAGTCGTTCCGCGGCGCCGGCGCCAACAACTCCTTTCGCTACGACCCCGAGGTGGACGGGGATACCAAGCTGAGCCCCTGCAGCCGCCGGGAGGCCTATGCCGCCGATATCACCTACGGCACCAACAACGAGTTCGGCTTCGACTACCTGCGGGACAACATGGCCCTGCGCCTGGAGGACAAGACCCAGCGCGGTCACGCCTATGCCATCGTCGACGAAGTGGACTCGATCCTTATCGACGAGGCGCGCACCCCGCTGATTATTTCCGGCGCGGCCCAGGACAGCTCGGTGCTGTACAAGCGGATGGATGTGCTGGTGCAGTCCCTGATCCGCGAGGAACCGGCGGAGGACGGCAAGGAGGACAGCGTCGCGCCCGGCGATTTCACCATCGACGAGAAGACTCGCCAGGTGGAGCTCACCGAACAGGGCCACCAGAAGGCCGAGGACCTGCTGATTCGCGAGGGCCTGCTGAAGGAGGACGAAAGCCTCTACCAGGCCACCAACCTGGGCCTGCTCCACCACCTGCACACCGCCCTGCGGGCCCGCTTCCTGTTCCACCGGGATGTGGAGTACATGGTCCAGGGCAACGAGGTGATACTGATCGACGAACACACCGGCCGCACCATGCCCGGTCGACGGCTGTCGGAAGGTCTCCACCAGGCCATCGAGGCCAAGGAGGGGGTGCCGGTGCAGAGCGAGAGCCAGACCCTGGCCTCCACCACTTTCCAGAACTACTTCCGCATCTACGGCAAGCTGGCGGGAATGACCGGCACCGCCGATACCGAGGCCTACGAGTTTCACCAGATCTACAGTCTCCAGGTGGTGGTGATTCCCACCAACCGGCCGGTGCGGCGCAAGGATCTGAACGACCTTATCTACCTCACCCAGCGGGAGAAGTTTGAGGCGGTGATCGAGCACCTGCGCACCGTCCACGCCATGGGCGCCCCCATTCTGGTGGGCACGGCATCGGTGGAAAACTCTGAAATCCTTTCCGCGATGATGAAAAAGGCCGGCCTGCCCCACAATGTGCTCAACGCCAAACAGCACGAGCGGGAGGCCCAGGTCATCGCCGAAGCCGGGCGCCTGGGGAGCATCACCGTGGCCACCAACATGGCCGGCCGGGGTACGGATATTCAGCTACAGCCCTTTGTCTTCGCCGATCTTCTCGCCTGGTGGCAGGCCCACGACCTGGCCCCGGCTGCCGCCAGGGAGCAGGACGACGACCTGTTCGCGGTGCTCACCCAGGCCTGGGTGGAGAAGTTCCTCGACGACAAGGTTCGCGCCAAGCTGGAGAATGCCGCCATTGAAGCCAAGCAGAAGGCACTGGCGGGCCACTGGGAGTTTGTCGGCCTGTCGCCCCTGCCCTTTGAGCCGGTTACCAGTACCGCGCAACTGGGGGGGCTGCATATTATCGGCACCGAGCGCCACGAGTCGCGGCGCATCGACAACCAGCTGCGGGGCCGGGCCGGGCGCCAGGGGGACCCGGGGCTGTCCAGGTTCTACCTGTCCCTGGAAGACCCCCTGATGCGCCTGTTCGCCTCCGACCGGGTGCGCAACATGATGCGCAGCCTGGGCATGGAGGGAGAGGCCATCGAACACCGCATGGTCACCAGCTCCATCGAGAAGGCCCAGCGCAAGGTGGAGGGGCGCAATTTCGATATCCGCAAGCAGTTGTTGGAATACGACGATGTGGCCAATGATCAGCGCAAGGTGATCTACGAGCAGCGGGACGAGCTACTGGCCTCGGAGGATATTTCCGACATCATCAACGCCATCCGCGAGGATGTGGTCAACAAGGTGATCGACGACTACATTCCCCCCCAGAGCCTGGCGGAACTGTGGGACGTGGCCGGGCTGGAAGACGCCCTGGAGGCGGACTTCGGCATCAGTCTGCCCATCGAGCAGTGGTTGCTGGAGGACAAGCGCCTCCACGAGGAAAAAATCCGCGAACGCATCCTTGCCGCGGTGACCACCATGTACGAGGACAAGGCGGCCCGGGTCGGCCCCGATATCCGCGTCATCGAAAAGCAGGTGATGCTCCAGGTGCTGGATATGCTGTGGAAGGAACACCTGGCGGCGATGGACCAGTTGCGCCAGGGCATAGGCTTGCGGGCCTATGCCCAGAAGAATCCCAAGCAGGAGTACAAGCGGGAGTCCTTCGCCCTGTTCCAGGCCATGCTCGACAATATGAAGCAGGACACCATCCGCTTCCTCTGCCGCCTGGAAGTCCGCGGCCACGAGGATGTGGAGGAGATGGAGCGCCGCCGCCTGGAGGCCCAGGCCCGGCAGAAGATGGATTTCCGCCACGACGAATCCGCTGCCCTCGACGCCCCCCCGGCCGCGGACCAGGATCGGGAGCAAGAGCCCCGGCAGCCCTTTGTTCGCGACGAGCAGAAGGTGGGCCGCAACGACCCCTGCCCCTGTGGCTCCGGCAAGAAGTACAAGCAGTGCCACGGCAAACTGGGATAAGGGCAGAGCGGGAAAGCGCTTGCGGGGAGCCGGGGGTGGCGCCGGCTCCTGCGGTCACCCGTAACCTGCTGGCCCTCTCAACAACACAAAGATGTCGAGGAATCACCCATGGCTGTAGGCCCAGATAGCTTCCCCACCATGTACCCGGTTGCCGGTTTTCGCCTGGGGACGGGTTCTGCGGGGATCAAAAAGCCGGGAAAAAAAGACCTGGTGATCATGGCCGTTGATCCCGGGGCCACCGTCGCCGCCTGCTTTACCAAAAATGCCTTTTGTGCGGCTCCGGTACAGCTGGCGAAGCGTCACCTCCAGGCCGCCAGCCCCAGATACCTGGTGACCAACACCGGCAATGCCAATGCGGGCACCGGCAACAGTGGTCTGGACCACGCCGCACAAGTCTGTCGGGCCCTGGCGGCGATTGCCGGCTGTTCCCCGCAGGAGGTGCTGCCCTACTCCACCGGGGTGATCGGTGAGCCCCTGCCGGTGGACAAAATCATTCCCGCCCTGGCCGCCACCCTGGAAAATTGCCGTGAGGAGGGCTGGGACGCCGCCGGAATCGGCATCATGACCACGGATACCCGCCCCAAGGGCGCCAGTATGAATTTTGAGGTGGACGGCAAAACCCTGACCCTCACCGGGATTGCCAAGGGCGCGGGCATGATCAAGCCCAATATGGCCACCATGCTGGCCTATGTGGCCACCGACGCGGCCGTGGACAAGGCCCTCTTGCAGGAGATGCTTGCCGCCAGCGTGGAGGCCTCCTTTAACCGCATCACCGTCGATGGCGATACCTCCACCAACGATGCCGTTACCCTGGTGGCCACGGGGGCCTCCGGGGTGGAGGTCACCCAGGCCAACCGGGAATCATTCCAGTGGGCCCTGGACGAGGTGCTGATTCAGCTCGCCCAGGCCATTGTGCGGGACGGCGAGGGCGCCACCAAGTTTGTCACCGTCGACGTGGCGGGGGGCGCCAGCACTGAGGAATGCCTGAAAGTGGCCTACGGGGTGGCGGAGTCGCCCCTGGTCAAGACCGCGCTGTTTGCCTGCGACCCCAACTGGGGCAGAATCCTCGCCGCCATTGGCCGCTCGGGGCTCGATAACCTGGATGTGGAGGCCATTTCCGTTCACCTGGGAGACGTGCTGATCGCCGAGGGTGGCGCCCGGGCCCCATCCTACACCGAGCAGGCGGGGCAGGCGGTGATGAATCGAGAGGAAATTGTGATCGCCATCGAGCTGGGTCGCGGCGGCGCCAGGGAAAGGGTGTGGACCACCGACCTGTCCCACGACTATGTGACCATCAATGCCGAATATCGGACCTGAGGTGCGGGACATGCGCCATATCCATGTCGTCGCGGGGATCATCTACAACCCGGCCCGCGATCATGTGCTGATCGCCCGGCGCCCGGAGCACCTCCACCAGGGGGGGCTGTGGGAATTTCCCGGTGGCAAGGTTGAGGGGGACGAAGCCGCCCTCGAAGCCCTGCGGCGGGAGTTGGCGGAGGAGCTGGCCATCGACATCCACAGCCACACCGCGGAAATCTTCAGCCAGATCCACCACCAATACCCGGACAAGGGGGTGTTTCTCGAATTCTGGCAGGTCTTCGGCTACAGCGGCGAGGCCAGGGGCAGGGAGGGCCAGCAGCTCAGCTGGGTACCCGTCAGTGGCCTCGATGCCTACCCGTTTCCCGCGGCCAATGTCCCTGTGGTCAGGCAATTGCTTGCCGGCCGGCCATAAGTGGCCATGGCGGCGATAGTGATCGCCGTTGCTGCGCTGTTTTCCCGTCCTCCATCTCACACCTCAGATGGAAGCTTGCAATAAATACTATCCGATACAACTAATCGATTGACAGAATCCATAATCCCTATACACTGGGCTCAGCTTGAAAGAACGTCTTTAGTTTAAAACCTCCATTTCGTCGTTGTTCTCGTAATACCACGTCCTGAAGTGTCTAAGTTCCAGTCTGCATTTCCAGCTACCACTGCCTCACAGAGGCGCACACTACTTATTTCAGGATATTATTATGTCAAACACAGTTACCGGAACCGTCAAGTGGTTCAACGAAGCGAAGGGTTTTGGTTTTATTGAGCAGCAGTCCGGCCCCGATGTATTCGCCCACTTCAGCGCCATCGCCAGCAGCGGTTTCCGCACCCTGGCCGAAGGCCAGAAAGTCGAGTTCACCGTTACCCAAGGCCAGAAAGGCCCGCAAGCCGAGAATATCGTTGCGATCTGAATAAATGCCTGGCTGGGGCCGCAAGGCTTCGGCGCATGGATTTAAAAGAGGCTGACCCTGGCGGGTCGGCCTTTTTTTTGCGCCGGTAATTTCTGAGCTGGTCGACAGCTTTGCAACTGCTATGCAAATGGCTGTCCGTAATTTCGCCGGCAGTCCAGGGCTTGCAGCCCCCCCCACTGTGCCGAGGGCCTGATCTTACGGGTTGAATGTAATATCCTTGCGCAATCACTTCACAGCCGCCATTGTCGAAGTGGAAAAACCGTGGTGATGGGCCAAACTCGACGCTCCGAGAACACTATGTTCAATACCGATTCAGACAGGGAATGGGAAAAATACGGCCGGGACGACCCCTATTTTGGGGTGATCACCGACAACAGGTTTCACCGGGAAAACCTGACCCCCGAATTGAAAGCGGAGTTTTTCCACTCCGGCCATTGCTATATAGAGGATGTGCTGGCAAAGATCAGGCGCCATCTGGCGGCGGATTTCACCATTACCCGGGCCCTGGATTTTGGCTGCGGAGTGGGCCGCCTGGTGATTCCCCTGGCGGGCCTGGCGAAGCAGGTCACCGGGGTGGATGTGTCGGACTCCATGCTGGCGGAGGCGCGGCGCAACTGTCGGGCGCGGGACATCCACAATGTGACCCTGGTGAAATCGGACGACAGCCTGTCACGGGTGGAAGGGGAGTATGACTTTATCCACTCAATTATTGTTTTTCAGCATATCCCGGTGGCGCGTGGGGAAAGAATTTTCAGCCACCTGCTGAGCCATTTACAGCCCGGCGGTGTCGCCGTGGTGCATTTCACCTACGCCAAGAAGTATGCCCTGAGAAAATGGTTCGCCTTTGCCAAGGGATACATTCCCGGAGCAACCAGTCTTTTCAATCTGGTGCAGGGCAGAAGGATGGGTACTCCCCAGATGCAGATGAACGCCTACCACCTGAACCCGCTGCTGCAGGCGATCCAGAATACCGCGGCGGATGCCTGCTATCTGGAATTCACCAACCACGGCGGCGAACTCGGCGTGATTTTGTATTTTAGAAAGCCGGCAGCAGCGGCTGGCCACTGACGGTGGTTCAGCCGTGACTACATTCAAGTCAGCGGGCGTTCAATCCCAGTACTCTGCGGGCCACAAGGCAGGTTACAAAGGCCACGCTGGAACACAGCACCACGCCCCAGACGATATCCACCCCCACCAGCAGCCAGGGCCAGCCCTTGAGGGTGGCCATGTTGGTCAGATCGTAGGTGGCGTAGGTGAAGAAGCCGAATAGCCCGCCCCACAGGGCGGACTGCCTGGGATCGCCGGACACCAGCCCGGGACGCACCGCGAAGACCACGATACCGGCGATGAACACCAGGTAGAACAGTATCGCCGCCCCCCAGTTGACCGGCCCCAGCAGGTGGCCGATCTGCTGCTGGTAGAGGTCTTCCGACAGCCACCCCAGCCACACCATATCGATGGCAAAAAACACCGGCAGGGCAATCAGCCAGGTAAGAATTCCGTTGCGCAGAGTCATTGGCAGGGTCCGTTCGGCACTACTTCGCCACAGCCTTGGCATCCCACACGATATGCACATGGGGGGCCGCAATCAAACCTGGCACCGCCTGGATATCCGAACCGGGCTTGATGGTGAATGGCGGCAGGCGGCGGAGAATCTCCGCCAGGGCAATGCGCAGCTCCCGGCGGGCCAGGTGCACCCCCAGACACAGGTGGGGGCCACCGGCGAAGGAGAAGTGGCGATTGACCCGGCGATCCAGGCGGAACTCCCTCGGGTCATCGAACGCGTCCGGATCGAAATTGCCCACATTGTTGGCGCACACGATATAGTCCCCGGCCTTGATCATTTGGCCGCACACTTCGTGGTCCTGTTTCACCAGGCGCGCGGAATTGACCAGGGGTTCCACCCGCAGAAACTCCTCGGCGGCCTTGTCCACCAGGTCCGGGTTGTCCCTCAGGGTCTGCTGAAGCTCCGGCTCCATGGCCAGGCGGCGAAACATCAGTGCCGAGGTGGCGGCCACGGTGTCCAGGCCCCCCAGCCACAGGAAGGTGACCATGCCCATGACTTCATCCTCGGTCATGGGGCGGCCGTCAATCTTGCCGGTAACAATATAGCTTGCCAGGTTGTCGGAGGGGTTGGCCCGGGTTTCCCGAATAAACTCCCGCAGCCAGTTGATGGCGCTGCCGATACCCCATTTGATTTTTTCAAGATCACCGCGGGAGTGGAGAATGGCATAGCCCCAGGACAGGAAGTCGTCCAGCTTGTCCTGGGGGAAGCCCATCAGATTGAGGAACACCCGCACCGGATAGACCCGCGAGAAGTCGTAGGCGATATCGCACTCCCCCTTGTCGACAAAGCCGTCGATCAGGGAGTTGATAAAGGCGCGGATATCCCCGTCCATGGCGTTGATGGCCACCGGCGAGAACTTCGGATTCAGGAGCGCGCGGTAGCGGCCGTGCTCGGGGGGATCCACCCCCAGGGGCAGCATGGGAAAGGTCTCCCCCACCAGGGTGTTGAAGCCGGCGGCGCCCTTGGCGGAATAGAACTCAGACTTTTCATAAACATTACGGATATCGGCATAGCGGGTCACCACCCACTTGGGGCCGCACACCCCGGGCAGGGGCCGCGGTGAGTAAAACAGCGGCGGCAGCTCGTCGAGCACATGCTCGGTGATGACGTAGGGGTCCGCGGAGGTGGTGGGATCGTCCCAGCCCAGGGGCTCCATCACCAGCTCCGGGGGCACATGGGCTGGGATCTCCGGCTCATCGGGCAGGCGCCCGCGGACTTTGACATGGGGGGTGTTGGTGGTGGTCATGGCAAGCTCCAGATACGCTGCTCGTTATAGTGGCACAGCCAACGAGAGTAGAAAGGTGCGGACCAAAGGTCAACCGCCCTGGTGCAAATGCGACAGGGGCGTCAGTCCGCGGCGGGACCGTCCAAAAACCTCGGCGGAACCCCCATTCCGGTTTGCCTCGCGCTGCCGGCGATGGCAGGGGATTGCATTGACCGGCGGCCACTCTCGGTTAGCGGGCGACTTTTGCGCCGGCCCTCGGCCGGCCTTTCAAATCGCCGCCCGTACCGCTATCCTGTGGCCACCACTTGAGGGTCTAGCTGATCATGACAGCCGGCAGTGCCAGCGACAATCTGGTGAATATCGACAACGTCTCCTTTGCCTACGAGGAGCGCAGTATCCTGCGCAACATCACCCTGCGGGTGCCGCGGGGCAAGGTGGTGGCCATCATGGGCAGCAGTGGCTGTGGCAAGACCACCCTGCTGCGGCTGATCGGAGGCCAGCTCAAGCCCTCGTCCGGGGATGTGCTGGTCGACGGCCAGTCGGTGCCGGCCCTGGGCACCAATGATTTGTTCAACCTGCGCCGCAAGATGGGCATGCTGTTCCAGATGGGGGCATTGTTCACCGATATGACGGTATTCGACAACGTCGCCTTTCAGATGCGGGAGCACACCGACCTGCCGGAAGCCCTGATTCGCGATCTGACCTTGATGAAGCTGCACGCCGTGGGCCTGCGGGGGGCCTGGAATCTGATGCCCTCGGAGCTGTCCGGAGGCATGGCGCGGCGGGTGGCCCTGGCGCGGGCCATTGCCCTGGATCCCACCCTGGTGATGTACGACGAGCCCTTCGCCGGCCTCGACCCAATCTCCCTGGCCATTATCGGCCGTCTCATCCGCACATTAAACGACGCCCTGGGGGCCACCTCCATCGTGGTCACCCACGATGTCCAGGAATCCCTGAAAATAGTTGACTATGTGTACCTGGTGTCCGAGGGCATGGTGATCGCCGAGGGCACCGTGGACGAGATCTACCGCACCGACAACGCCTATGTGCGCCAGTTTGTCGACGCCCAGGCCGATGGCCCGGTGGCTTTCCACTATCCCGCGGCGGACTACCACGCCATGCTGACTGACACCTGATATGAGAGCAAGCGCCACCTTTGCCGCCGCCGTTATCCGCCGCCTGGGGGCCACCGTCACCGGCAACCTGATCAGCCTGGGGCTGGCGGCGCGGTTTTTTGTCCAGATGTTGCTGGCGTCAGGAATCTGCCTGCGCCGCCCCGGGCTGGTGATCCGCGAAATGTATTTTATCGGGGTGATGTCCCTGGTGATCATCCTGGTGTCCGGGCTCTTCGTCGGCCTGGTACTGGGGCTGCAGATGTACGATACCCTCCAGCGCTTCGGCTCTGGCGACATCGTCGGCATGGTGGTGGCCCTGTCCCTGGTGCGGGAGCTGGGGCCGG
>CAZWUP010000096.1:0-9642 GCA_964637045.1 uncultured Porticoccaceae bacterium
ACCTCTGCCCTCGGCCGCCACCGCCGTGTAGCCCTTGAATCTGACTTATGTGTAATGGTAATTGCGAGGAGCCTTTTGCCACACACAGCCCAGACACGCTACCGCCCTACCCTGTTGCAGATATCATGGTGAAGATGATTGCTCAAACTCTATGTTCAACAGTTGAACACAAGGATTCTACTTGGGTCGTACTGCCGGTTCAATGCCGTTCAGGGGTAATCTGCGACCTTTCGGTTGGGGTCGTCGACAGGAGTGCGAGGCGCGGCCACCCCTCAGCCCCTGCCCAAAGGGGCTATGGCATCGATATCCACGGCGATGGCTTTTTGCCCCCCCAGGATGCGGATCAGCACCATCACCCGATCCGCGGATTTGGCCATTTGAAAAGCGGCGTCGATGCCCTTGAAAGGCCCGTCGACAATGGCCACCTGATCGCCTCGCTGAAACTGGCTGACGACAGCCTCCGGGGTGCGGGACTGTTGCTGTTCCTGATGGCGAATTTGGTCGATGACGGCCTCGTCGATGGACAGCAGCAAATTGCCAAACCGCACCAGTCCCATCACGCCAAGGGTGGACCTGACAGGGGCGATGTTCTGGCTGGCGGGATCTATATGGATAAACAGGTAACCGGGGAAAAGCACCTCCAGCACCTGCTGCCACTTGCCCCGTTGGCGCTTGTTGAGGAGGATATGGGGCAGGTATACGGCGTAGCCCTGATTCTCCAGGTGGGTTACTGCAAGCTGCTCCTGGCGGGGTTTGGTGCGCACCACATACCAGCGCCAATCTGGAGCCTGGGTGCCGCTGTCATTTGCTTGGTAGATGTTTTCCATAACCATTGATGCTGGATGATATCCCGTTGGGTTTCAATTTATTTCGGCAGCGCTTGTCTGTAGGTTGGCTACCCTCAACTGTCCCGGCTTCGACATGCTTTTGATTACTCACCCGCTGGTCATTGCAAGCCCAAAGCGCGCTAAAACCTCACAGCTTCTGCATACGCAGCACCAACCTGACATCTGCCCCTCCCAACTTCAGGGCTTTCTCCTTGGCCTGTAACCACTCGTCGTCCCTTTCCCCCAGCAGGGTCTTGTATTCGGCGAGCAGCGCCCAGGTGCTGGCGTGGGCTGGCCGCAACTTGAGCGCTGCACGCAGCATTGCTGCCGACTCCTGATAATACTGGGGGATAAGGTCATCATCGCCTCTCTCGCCGGCCAGCACAAAGCCCTTCCAGGCGTGAATCCGCGCCGCCAGGGTCAGGTGCTCCGGGTTATCTGGCCACAACCCCAGGGCGCGATTGATGTGTTCTTCGCCACGGGCAATACTGTCCAGGGAGGGCGGTGATTTCCGCCCGCGCCAGGTGGCAACTTCCTTTTCCGCCTTGAAATAGGCCAAGTTGGCCAGCCCCGCCCTGGCGGCAAAGGCCATCACCCACAACAGGCAACCCAGCACCGCCACCAGCAACAGCTTTTTCACCACCCTAGGCATTTTGCTGAAACTGCTCCGCCACCAGCGCCATGGGCAGCTCCCACACCATCCTGGCTGCCACGTCGGCGCCCACCATGGCGGCGACGATATCCCGCGCTGCCGCCATGGCTGGCAGCCGGGTGGTGGTGTTGTGGGCATCGCTTGCCAGTACATCCACCTGCCCCTGGCGGATAAAATACTCGCCCGCCTGCCTGGCCGTGGCGCCAAACCGCCCCGTCAGTGAGGCGCCGGTAATCTGGGCCATGCAGCCCTGGTCGAGGAAGGGCTTGAGTTTTTCGGGGTGGACGTTGATTTCCCGGTTGCGCTCGGGATGGGCTATCAGCGGCCTGATGCCGTTGCGGATGAGCCAGGCAACCAGCTTATCGGTGCCGGGCACGATATGGGTGTGGGGAAATTCCAGGAGCATGATGCGATACCCCTCGTGGACCCCGTAAAAGGGAATTTTTTCCTGCTCAAGGTCCCGAAAGATCTGGTCGGAGACCTGGACCTCGGCGGCAAAGCCAATCTTCAAGGGAATCTGGTCAGCTTCCAGGGCCACCCGGAATGCCGCCACCTCGCCGGCGATCCCGGCCGCGGTGTTGTGCCATCGCCCGGGCTGAATGTGCGGCGTCAGTACGGCGTGGGTGATGCCGTCGGCCACCGCCATGCTGGCCATCTCCAGAGCTTGCTCGAGATTGTTTGCACCGTCGTCGATCGCGGGCAGCAAGTGGCAGTGGATATCTATCATGTCTCTCTCGGTCACAACATTGAACAGGCCGTGGTTTTCACCACTCGGGATACCGTCGGAGTACGCTTCGCCTCCTGTGCTGTCGGGTTACGGCGGCGCCTCAGCGTGGCCCGCGAACACGGCGCGTGCCCTGGCCAAATTGGGCATGAATTATCGTCGGTTTAATAACTCAGCTAAAGGCTTGCCGAGCTAATATCACATTGAAACCGCTATCGCCGCGCATAGACTTCTTCGTCAGCTTGGTAATAGGGGTCGTAAGCATAGTGCGACCCACCATAGTACTTCTTGGCCTTGTCCACATTGAAGCGATTCAGAACAACACCGGCAATTGGGGTTGCGGTGGCGGCCACCCGCTCCAATCCCCGCCTTGCCATTGTTGCGGAGGTGGAGTCGGCACTGACCACATAAACTGTGGCATCGGCATAAGTGGCGAGGATCAGGGCATCGCTCACCGCCTGTACCGGGGCGGAGTCGATGATGATGCGATCAAACTTCTCTTCGAGCTGCTCCAGCGCCTCGCGGAACTTGCGGGAGCTGAGCATTTCCAGGGGATTGGTGGGAATAAGCCCGGCGGGCATGACAAAAAGCCCCTGCTCGCCAAACTGGACGATACATTCGTCCAGCTCCGCACTGCCGGCGACATAGTTTGACAGCCCGGGGTGTTTCGGTGCCAAACCGCACTTGGCCGCAAGGGTGGGCCGCCGCAGGTCCGCCCCTATCACCAGTGTCTTTTCCATATGGGCGAACGCGGCACCCAGGTTGAGGGACACCGCCGACTTGCCTTCATTGGGCAGAGTTGAGGTAACCACCAGAATCTTCAGGGGTTTGTCCAGGCCGCTGAGCACCACCGCCGTGCGAATGGTGCGCACCGCCTCGGCATAGCCGCTCTGGTGATTCTCCCAGTAGTTTTCGAAACGGCCCTCCTTGTCGGCCTTTTGCAGAGGCAGGGTGCCCAACTGCTTGGCTTTCAACTTGGTTTCGACGTCTTCGGGAATCTTTACGGTATTGTCCAACATTCCCAGCAACACGGCGATACCCATACCGAACAGGATGCCGCCGGCCATGCCGGCGGTGATGATCATGCGGGTGTTGGGGCTGACCGGGGAGCTGGGCACCAGGGCAGCGTCGACAACCCTGGCGTTGGCCTTTTCGAAGCCGCCGGCCTGGTTGGTTTCCTTCATGCGGGTAAAGAAGAGGTCGTAGAGCTGCCTGCTGGTGTCCACCTCCCGCTGCAGCTCCTTGAGCTGAAAATCCATGCGGTTGACATCCCGGTACTCAGCCTTGGCGGCCTCCAGCTGCTCGTAGAGGGATTGTTCGGTGCGCAGGGCCAGCTGGTACTCTCGGTCGATGCCGGCGATCACCTTGCCAACCTCGGCGGTGAGATTGTCCTGAACACTTTTCAGCTCTGACCTGGCGGCGATCATCTTGGGGTGTTTGACCCCATACCTCTTGCTCAGCTCGTCCACCTTGCGCTGGGCTTCGGCTTCAATGCTTTTGAGGGAGCCCACCAGCTCGTGGCGCTGGATTGCCGACATGGTCAGGTAGTCCGCCGTCGATTTAGTACCCAGGCGCTGCAGTTCACCCCTGATGGTTTCCGCGGTCAGGCGCTTTTCCCGGGCGGCGGCGTACTTTTCGCTGAGATCGGCAATCTGCCTTGCACCCAGGGTGCTGATGCCCTGGAGGTCAACCAGGTTCTCCCGCTCGGTGAATTCCTGCAGCCGCTGTTCCGCCAGGGCCAGGTTCTCCTTCAGGTCCACCAGCCGTTCCGTCAACCAGGTGCTCGCGGTGCGAGTGGCGTTAAGGCGGGCGTCCAGGTAGCTCTCGATATATTCCTGAGCCAGGGTATTCACCACCTGGGCGGCAAATTCCGGATCTGGGGAGCGGTAGGAGAGCGTCACCAGCTGGCTATCGGCGATGGGGGTTATCACCACGCCACCGGCAACCATGGAGGTGAGATTGGCAATATGCTTTTCCTCGAGCTGCTCCGGGGACAGGGTCACCAGCCCCGAGGTTTGCCGTGTCTGCACGGGCTTGAGAAAGCTGAGGTCCAGCCAGTCGGGAACCGAGGTGCCAGTGCTGGTCTCTGTTTGCGGCGGTGGCGGGAACCGCGGATCCTTGTGGAGCTCCAGCTTGCGCACCACCCGCTCGGCGAGGTTTCTGGAGCGCAGCAGCTCGAACTGGGTCTGGCGATACTCGTAGCCCCGGTACCCGGTGGAGTACATGTCCTGGATGGAGACGATATTTGCCTCTTCCGCCTCGATCAACAGGGTGCCGCTGGCCTGGTAGATGGGGGTAAGGGTGTTGGAGTAGAGCACGGCGATCAGGGTACAGACTACACCCAGGGCGAGGATCGACCACTTGTGGCGGTAGATGGACAGCCACATCTGCTTGATATCCAGCTGTGGTCCACCCGCGCCGACATCCTGTTCCTGCCACATCACAGGAAGCTGTGAATTCATTTAGCTTTGCCTTTCAATAGCTCTACAACATTAAGGGTGGAGACCCTGACCTCTGGCTCCGGCCATCGACAGCGGCCCGGAATCAGAAGAAGCTCTCTTCGACGGTGATGGTGTCCCCGGGACGCACCTCGTAGCCCAAATCGACTCTGCTGCGCTTTGCCGCAGCGTCGTTGTCGTGGACCACATAGATTTTGCTCTGGGAGGCGCGCTCGGTAAAGCCCTGAGCGAGGGAGACGGCCTGGCGCAGCTTCAAGCCAGGCTGATAGGGGTAGCTGCCCGGCTGCTTGACCTGGCCGCTGATAAAGAACGGGCGGTATTCGACGATACTGACGGAGATTTTTGGATCGATCAGGTAGTCGGGCTTCAGTCCGTCCATAAGAGCCCGCTCCAACCCGGCGAGGGTCAACCCCATCACCGTAATCTCCCCCAGAAACGGGTAGGCGACCTTGCCCGACTCCCCCACCAGCAGGGATTCGAAACTGAGATCGGGTTCGCCGTAGACGTGAATCCGCACCACATCCCCGGAACCCAGGGCGTAGGCGGACCCCTCGTCCGCCTGGACGCTGCCCAGCACAAGAATCAGCGCCAACAGGCCGACAATTGACTTCAACATAAGAACCATCAGGCAAAAACCTGCCTGTTAGAGAATAGTGTGGTATCAGAGTTCAACGCTGGCTCTGACAAAGACGATGTTGTACTCGTAGTTGACCAGGTCGAACGAGGAGTCGTTTTCACGGTAGCGGTAGCCAAAGCTGAGATCCAGCCAATTGGACATGTCGTAGAACATGCTGGCCTCCCAGAACAACTGATCGTCCTTGCGGTTGCCGTCCTCATAGGTGTTCTCGGCCAGCCCCCCCAGCAGGCGGGAGGCCAGGAAGCTGTTCCAGGAGTGGTTCCAGGCCAGGGAGTGCTCGCGGGTGTCGATAAAGAACCCGGCGCCATTGGTTTCGAGAGACTCCCTCTTGGTGTTCAGCACCAAGGTGGAATAGCTCTTGGGACGCCACTCCAGCTCCGCTTCCCAGTGGGCGGTGGAGCCGGAAAACCCGTCGCCGTCATAATCCCGGGAGCTGCGGCCCACTTTTACCTCACCCCGGGTTTTGGCGGTCAATTCCCAGGCGACACCGACCAGGTAGTAATCCTCGTCGCTGTCCAGATCGATGGGCTGGCCGTTGAAATCCAGGGGCGTATTGTCGTAGGTGACATCCAGGTTGCGATACTCGGCCAACAGATCCGTCCGCCCGCCGACCCGGTAGCGCAACAGGGCCCCCAGCTGATCGGCGCTGTAATCCCTGGTATCCCCCACATAACTTGAGTCGAAACTCAAATCCTCTCGCCGGGCGCTGAGTTCCACCCGCGCCCGGGCGTCATTGGCCCCCAGCAGATAGGTCAACCCATAGGAGGTGTGGTCGTAATCGTCCGGGCCACTCACCAGGTCGTTGGGCTCCTCGCTGAAGCCTGTGCCCCGCTGCTCCGTCAGCAGCCGGTGCTCGAGTGTCGCCACCACTGCCTGGCGGGTGGTGAACCTGTGGTTGACGTCAACACTGAATTCATGGTCGTTGTAGCTGTCTTCGCTGGAACTGAGGTACTCGGCGTAGTTGAGGCGGTAACCCAGTTGATAGGTGTTGCCCTGGTTGAAGAAGGTGGCCTTGACGAAGGGCGAGCCCTCAACAATAAAGGAGTCGGTTTTCCGCGACTCGGACCTGAAGATATTGTCGTCGTAGCGCAGTTCCGCCTCCAGACCATAACTCAAACCGGCATCGGCAACTTCCTGGGAAAACACGGGTCCGTGAACGGCCAGCGCAGTCCCCATGGCAAACATCTGTACCGACAGCCGTCCATTAGAGGTGGCGACATTCTTCATAACCTATCCTTGTGATCCAGTTCGACAAGACTCTAACGTATCTTATGCACTTGTATGGCTAATTTCCATTTTTTTTGGCGGGACCGTAAAGGCTCTATCGGTCGCCCTGAAGGCACTGGGGCGCGGCGCCAGGCTGGCAAACGCCAGACCGAGGACGGCACACAGGGTGAGCGCATTGGCCGGGATCTGCAGATTGAAGTCCACCGCCGAGTGCATCAGCAGCCACACCATCACCATCACCAAGGCAAATCCGACCCCTCTCTGCAAGCCGGTGCCGCGGGGCAGCATCATGATGATGGCGCGCCGCGTCACCAGCAGGCAGAACGCCCCCAGCACCAGCAGCGTGGGGATCCCCAAATCGGAGGCAATCTCAAGGTAATCGTTGTGGGCATGGGTGTAGTATCCGGGGACGGCCGGGTCCTGGTAGTAGGTGAAAATACTGTAATAGCTGCCACCACCGCTTCCCGTAAGGGGAAAATCCCGAAGTACATGGCTGCTTCTGGCGCTCACCTCCAGCCGCTGGCGGCCCTCTGGCGCCATTTCTTCCAGCCGCTCCACCAGCTGATCCAGACCGAACCACTGCCCCAGGATCACCGCGTCCACCACCAGCAGGCTAAGCAGCAACAGCCCCAACCTGGGGGAGAACCGCCGCGCCAGAGCGATGGCGAGCCCTCCGGCTACGGCCAGGGCGGTGAAGAAGGCGACATTGCCCATGCGCGATCTGGTCAGTACCAGACCGATGACCATCACCGCCAACAGCACCCTGATGAGCACCTTCGACGACAGCAGCACCGCCAGGCTCTGCCTGGCGAAATCCCGCCATCCCTCAACCCTGTCCCGGGAAAGCTGCGACAACAACAGCCCGGTGCCGGCAGCGAGGCAGATCACCAGATACCCCGCCAGGTGATTGCGATTGACAAAGGTTCCAGTTGCCACGCCAAGATTGGCGTATTTTTCCACCAGGAAGCCCCATTCGAGCCCGGTCAACACCATCATCACCCCGTAAAAAGCCTGGCAGGAGCCGCTGGCCACCAGCACCCAAAGCAGGATCCGCGCCCTGCGGTCGCCATTGACCAACACCAACACCAAGGCAAAACCGGAGGCACACGCCACAGCCATCAACAGGTAGAGCCTGGTGGCGGCCACATCGAGACTCAGCGGCAGCCGGGATGCGGGCAGATGAAGATGATGGGCGCGGGGGGAGAGAGCAGCGACCATATCGGCGTCAATGGGCAGGGTCTGCAACCACACCCAGAGGGGAACCAGGGACACCAGTAGCAACGGCAAGGCCCCCCGGGCCATCACCCGGCGAGAAATCTGCGCGCCACCGAAAAGGTACAGCACCAGCCAGCAGGCGAGTAGTGCCGCAAGACCAAATGCGAGAATCGCCAGCCCCCAGGGCCTATTGGAGCCAAAGGGCAATGGCGCCCACAACAAAACCAGAGCAAACAACAGGAACAGGGTGTTTTCAGCCAGGGTACACAAGCGGCGTACCGCTGCCCCACCTGGCGGCGGGCCTACCGCCGACTCGCCCGCAGACGCCGCCAACGCCCCGGGCCTTGCCCCATCCTTTGGGCGCCGCACAGGGGGCATCTAACTTATTGGCTTACGCTGACTTCTTCGTCATCATCCGCTTCCGGGGGCGCAGCGCCACCGCCGCCGGTCGCCCCTGGAGCACTCTCACCAGCGGCATCGGCAAAGGCCTGGTTGTCGGTGTTGCGCTCCGCTGCCAGGAGTTCGCACCCGCCATCGGCGAAGGCGCTCAGGGTCTCCGCCACCATCGCCTGAACGGCGTTGCGGGCCTCATCGGAGGCGCTGTCGATGGCATAGGTACCCACTTCCGCGGCAACGGCCTGATCCGGGGCCAGACAGACACCGGCCTGGGCATAGGACACCGCCAGACCTATGGTGCCGGCATTGGCCACGGTGTAGGCTGTCGCTTCGTCGAGGGCCACGCCGTTGGCCACCAGCTCAGCGACGATATCCTGGGGGGCCATACCCGCCGCCTGGTACTCCGCAAACAGGGCAGGCAGATCGGGCTGCGCGCTCTCCTGACCCATGGCCAGGGGCGCGGACAGCACAAAGGGCAGTACAATCAGAGCGAGAAGAGACTTGTGCTTCATGGTGGGACTCCCGCAAGGTGCAAACAGTTGGCTAACCGCCAACCATTGATTAATAGTGCAACAAGCTGATAGTAGCACCCCATTTACCTTATAGAAAGCAAACAATTTATGCCACAATCAGCACCTGTGTGGACAACAAGGCAATGGAAACATAGCCTTAGCTGCAAGCTGCACTTGCAACCCGGCCCCCAGCCCCTGGGCAAGCTGTTTTACACCATGACGAAAGGCTTTTGCGATGTTAGATCAGCTAGTGACCCTGTCCCCCGACGCCCTGTTCCAGGAAATCGACGGTGAAGCGGTTATTCTCGATCTCGCAAGTTCCAGCTACTTTGGCCTCGATGGGGTGGGTGTGCGGTTGTGGCAATTGCTCGAGGCCGACCCACACCTCCAGTCAGCTTGCGGCCAATTGCTGGCAGAGTACGAAGTCTCCCCTGCGGAACTGGAGCGCGACATTCTCACCCTTGTCGAGCAACTGAGGGAGGCGGGGCTGGTGCGCATTGAAAACCCTCAGGCATAAAATCCATCGATGGCGGGACCTCGAATGGCGCCAGCGGCTGCTCTTGATACACCTTTGCCTGCTTCTGATAGCCGCCTGGGTCGGGTTGCGCCTGCTGGGCTTCAAATCCATGATGCGACTGGCGGAACCACCCCTGCCCCGGAACAGGATTCCCCCCACCGCAACCTTCGCGCACCACTGCGCCAGATTGACCGCCATTGCCGCTCGCCACTGCCTGCCCGGGGGCAGTTGCCTGCCCCAGGCTTTGGTTCTCTGTCGGGCACTCAGGACCAGGGGCCTGGCCGCCACTGTACGCATCGGAGTCACTGCTCCCGCCGCGAACCTCGAGGCCCACGCCTGGGTGGAGTTGGATGGCGAGCCACTCGGGCAAGAGGTGGGCCGGTATACGCCGCTGCCGGGAATCTATGGCGGAAAGACCTAATGCTGTTTCAATTTGATTTTGGCCAGATCGGATTTGTGTAGGAGCCCGGCACCCA
>CAZWUP010000097.1:0-5739 GCA_964637045.1 uncultured Porticoccaceae bacterium
CCAAGGAGTGTTCCCTGGGGACTCATCTGCACCTCCGCCCGCTCCAGGTCGAACAGAGGGCCCACGGTGAATGGGGTACGGGCCCTGTACACGTCATTAAGGTACCAGCCCACGGATGGATCCAGAGTCGCGAGGGTGTCAGTTTGCACCTGACCGCGGATGGTGGTCATCGCCGACGACAGGTTGCCCGCGGCGTTGGTTTCGATATGCACCCCCGGGGTATAAGCGGCGATGGCCTTGGTATCCACCATATTGTAGGCATTGAAGTCACTGGCGTTAAAGGTGGAGACCGCCACCGGCACATCCTGGAGGGATTCCTCCCGCTTGCGAGCGGTGACGACCACTTCTTCCAGAGTAAACCCCTGGGCCAGGGACAGGGACGGCAAGGCCCCGAAGAGTACGCCGGCTGCGGCAATTGAAACCGGTAAAAATCTGAGTTTATTCATTGTCTTTCCCCTTGGTTGTTCGGAAGAGCATTATCCGGTGACGTCATCGCCACCCTGTCGGGCAGGCCCTGCGGATCTAACCAGAGAAGACACTGGTGGACGAAGCCCGCTGCGGGGCATTATCACCAATTTTCTTAAATTTACAAGTGTAAAGCTTTCTGCCAAATCAACTGCGCTGCGGCCCCCCCCCCCTACCTCCGGCCGCGGCCTGGGGATGAAGGCCGTGACATACATAGCGGCGCCTTGCGCACCGCTACAACCACCTCAAGCCTGGTCCAGATAGCCCACCAGCACCGGGACTTCGGCCAGCGCCCGCAACACATCGTTGAGGTGGGTGCAGCCATCCACCCGGCGCAGCTTGTCGAGCACCTCGTGACGGAGATCCGCGAGGGGCGTGCCCACCAAGCGGCCCACATTGCCCACCGCGGAGGGACATTCCGGGTAGGGCAAGGTGCGCGGATCCGCCACCAGGCTGGTCAGGGTGAGGGTTTGCGGATCGGCAGTGGCCCGCACACAGTACTCGTGGATGGCCGTGCGACCGCCGTGGGGAGTGGTGGCGCTGTCCTGAAACATGGCGTCGATATGGATCAAACCACCGCGGGTGGGCTCATCCTTGAAGTGGTCGCGCCAGACGTCGATGCGTCTGGCGCGGCGCAGTGACGGCGTTGCGTACTCGGGCATGGGGTGCCACCCTTGCGGGTCCTGGGGATTGGCAAGGCCCGGGACCGGGGTACTATTTTGGTACTTGCCGTAGAGGTCGTCCAGGGCGCTGGAGCCGGGGCGAAAGCCGATACAAATGCTGTGCATGCGTTCGTGGCGCATCCGGCGGGCCTCCTCCTTGTCGCCGGAGGCATATTCCCTGGGCAGCCAGTCGTCGCGCCACTGGGACCAGGCCCAGCCCGCCACCAGACTGCCCCCGGACAGGTCGTCGATCAACAGGGACAGCGGGGTGCCTGCCCGGCGCTCCCCGGGCAGGACATCCGCCAAGGCCTGGCGCAGGTAACCGCCGCCGCGCACCCCAACCAGGCCCTCGATACCGGGTCGCGGCGGAGTCGCAGCTATTTCGATGATTGTGCGCTCACTATCTATAACGGAAAGCAGCAGGTCTTCTGTCATCAACCTTGCGTCCCCCCCGGCCAAGGGGGTGAGAATATCCCGGGCGCGCCCCTCGACCCGCATCGGGGTGCCGTACTCCCCGTCGGGCCAGCTCATGTCGAGGGAGGAGGTTCGCCGCGCCGAGGCCGGCCGGCGCGGCGGGGCGTGGCCGGAGGGGTTGTTTGGCGGGGGCGGCAAATCGCTGGCAATGGTCTGGCTGGTCATGGCGATAAAACTCGTTTTGGATGGGCTGTTATTGGCTGCCAGAGCGGCAGATCCCTACTGTAGCGCCTCGATCTGGCCGCCATCGATCACCAGCACCTGGCCGGTGATATAGCCGGCGCGGGTGGAGCACAGGAAAGCCACCGCGGCGGCCATCTCCTGGGGATCGCCGATGCGGCCGACGGGTACATTCTTGGTCATCATCGCCAACTGCTCGTCGTAGCTGCGACCGTTGGCGGCGGCGATCTTGGCGAACACATCCTTGAACTGATCGGTTTCGAAACCGCCGGTGCCCATGGTGTTGACGGTGATTCCCCACTGGCCGAGCTCCGCCGCCATGGTTTTGCACAGCGCCAGGGCACCGACGCGGAAGGTGTTCTGGGCGGCCCGGGGCAATTCCCGGTGGGGCTGCTTCACCGAGTTGGTGCCGATGGTGATGATGCGCCCCCACCGCTGCTCCTGCATGTGGGGAATGATGGCCCTGGACATCCACACAAAGCCCATCACATTGTTCTGACAGGCCTGCATCAGCACCTCGTCGTCGATGTCGAGGAAGGCACCCTTGGTGCCGGAATCCACATTGTACACAGCGATGTCCGGAGAGCCGTAGGTCGCCTGGGCAAAGGCCACCGCGCTCTCGATTCCAGCCTTGCTGGTGCAGTCCGCGGCCACGCCGCTGGCCTCGTGGCCCTGGGCCCGCAGCCGGGCAACCGCCTTGTCCACATTGGCCTGGGTGCGGGAAGCCACCACCACCTTGCAGCCCTCGGCACCAAATTCCTCCGCACAGGCCAGGCCCAGCCCCTGGGTACCACCGACCACCAGGGCCACTTTATTGCCAATTCCTAAATCCATGCTTTGTCCTCACAGTTGAATGCCGCGGAAATACCAGCAGAGAGAGTATTTCAGTCTCCACGCTGAGTGTCGCGGAGGGGCTGGGGCGCGCTACATCTGATGCCATGAACGCATCAGGTCGTTGAGGCGGTCGGCGATGATTTCGGCGTATTCCGGGTCGCCGTCGGCCACCGCCTGGGCCAAGCGCCGATGAAGGTCCCGCAGCTGGCCAATGTGGTCGGTGTTCATCCAGTTGCGGGGGTTTATCTGGTAGATGGCGAAACTCTGGGTAATGTGAATAAACATCATCAGCGCCGGGTTTCTGGTGACTTCGAGCAACTCCACCACAAACTCCTTGGCGGTTTTGATCCAGAACTGGGTGTCACTGTCAGGCCGGTCGGGAGTGGCCTCCACATAGGCCAGCAGCCGCTGGCGCAGCTGCGGGACCGGGCTGGCTGCGGCCTGGCGAGCGGCCTCGACGATCAGCCCGCGGCCCACCGACATCAGGTCTTCCACCGAGGCCTTGTGGGCCACCAGGCACACGGTGGCCTGATGGACCACCCCCTGGAACGAGGGGCGCCGGGAAAAGAAACCGCCCCCCGGCCCCCGCCTGATGGTCAGCAATTGCTCCAGCTCCAACAACCTGGCCACCTGGCGAAAGGTGGGCCGACTGACCTCCAGCCGGCGGATCAACTCCTCCTCCGAACCGAGGAAGGTTCCGGGACTATCGGCCTGCATGATCTCATCCCGGAGCCTGTTGCTGGCACGTCTTACAGCCTTGGGAATGGAGGGACTCGATTCCTTGCCGAGGATGACGGGCGAACTGAGGGCATCCGTGTCCGCTGGGTTATCCGTGCTGGGCACCATAAGTGTTTCCAATCTCAAAGCGGGGATTGTAGCGATTATTTCAGGACAATACGCGGCCCCGTGTTGCCGCAGGCACATACCCCCTGGTGCAGCTCCGCCTTGACGCCGGTGGCAAAACCCTCGAAGTCCATGCTCCGCGGCTGCTTGCTGGTGAGCAGGATCTCCCCGTCGACACACTCCACCAGCCACTCCCTGGGATCCAGGTGCAGGCCGTTGCGGTACTGACACCCCAAGGCGGTGGCCGGCCCCAGCACCATGAATTGGCGAACATTCTCCGAGTCCAGGCGGGCGGCGGCATCCGGGTAGGCCCACACCACCACATCGCGAAACAACTCGGCGGCATCGAAACCGGAGTCCCGCAAACCGTCCAGCACCTCGCCACTGACGGCCACCGCCGCGGTGACATCGAAGCGGCGCAGGATGGATTCGGTGCGCCGCACATCGAACATCGAATCATCGGCATTGCAGACAATCAACCCGTAGTCCATTGCCGCCCGCTCGATGGGCAGGAAGTGGTTGACGGTATCCTGCTGGGACAGCACCAGCAGATGACTGCCGGTACGGAAATGAAAAGTCGACAGCATGGCCGTGATAAAACCTTGGGCACGCTCCTGCTCGGGCTGCGAAAAGGGCAGAAACTCGTATTTGCCCGCGTCCAGAAAAGAGCTGACCACGAAGGGTTCGTTGCGGCCGGGTTTAAAGGTTGTTGTCATGATTTAGTCACCCTGGGAATTTTCTGGGGCGGCCCCAGCTTGAGCAGTTCGTCGTCCACCACCAGATCGATGGCCACCGGCACCTCCATGCCATTGCTCACCAACTCCAGCAGACGGCTCTTCAGCTCTGCTGGATCTCCGGTCACCGATGCATCGTAGCCCACCCGCAGCTCGAGGGTATCCGCCTCCCGGGAGCGGAGAATGATCTGGAACAAGCCACTGGAGGTTTCCGCCTGGGTCTGGAAAATGGGCAGCAGATCCCGGGGCAGAATGGACTTGCCGCGAACGATGATCTGGTCTCCCTTCCTGCCCAGGGGCCAGAACCTGGCGTGGGTGCGACCGCAGCTGCAGGGTTCGCGGGTGATTTTTACCAGGTCATCGGTGCGAAAGCGCACCAGGGGCGCCACATCATCCATCAGCGCAGTGACCACCAGCTCCCCCACCTCCCCGTCGGCGACAGGTTCGCTGCCATCCGGGTCCAGCACCTCCACCAGCGCCAGGTCTTCCCAGGCGTGCATGCCGTCGTGGGCGGAACACTGCATGGCGCCGCAGACATCCCCCAAGGTGGTGTATTCGTAGACCTCCAGTCCCCAGCTGTTGATCCGCTGCCTCATGCTGTCGCCGAGCATTTCCCCACCAAATACCGCGCCCTGGTAGGAGGCAAACGCCTCTTTGATATCGATATTCCTGTCGCGCACGTATTTCTCGATGGCGGTGACCATGGGCGTGGACAACATGAAAAACACCTTTGGCCTGTACTTCAAAGACGCTTCGATAATACGGGGCACCACTTCGCTGGGTTTGTAGCAAAAATTGATGGGCTTGAAATCCGCCTCAATGCAGCGGTCCGCGGTCTGTCCCTCGCGGAAGGTGAACATGGCGTTGATGAAATAGTCCTTGGGCCGCAACCCCATATGCCAGAAACAGCGCTTGAGGTCGAGCATGGACAACGTGTGCTTGGCGCGGGGCACCGGGGTCGGGTCTCCTGTGGTTCCGGAGGTAAAGCCGATGCCCTTGAGATGGGGCTGCACCACACAGCACAGACCGCCGAAGGGATCGCTGTTGTTGTCGCGAAACTCGCGGATGGTGTCCTTGTTGATAAAGGGGGCCTTGTCCTTGTAGTCCTGCAGAGATTTGATGTCGTCCGGGTGAACACCGGCCTGGTCCCAGATATGGCGGGTTAGGGGTGCGCGGTTGTAGACATAGGGAACCAGCTGGAGAATGCGCGCCTCCTGCAAGCGCTCGATTTCCTCCCGGGGCAGGGTTTCCACACTGGCGTCAAAGTATTTATCGTAGTGGCTGGGCATGGGCCTCCAATAACCAGATTTATTTTTGGAATAAAAGCTACCTGAATTTAGCCGCTTGGCGAAAGGAATGTCAACCAGAACACTGTTTTTCCCGGGCGTCACTGGCCTGAGAGACATTGCTCCACGACCTCAGGTGGCCGCCGGGCCCCTACACCTCACCGCTCAAACCCGGGGGGCAGCCCCGTGGGAGCTCACTCTGTGAGCGAACGACGGTGGCACCTGTTCGGCATGGGCACAGCGACCCACCTCCGTTCGCCC
>CAZWUP010000097.1:5839-9597 GCA_964637045.1 uncultured Porticoccaceae bacterium
CGAACGACGGTGGCACCTGTTCGGCATGGGCACAGCGACCCACCTCCGTTCGCCCCGGGGAGAGCCTGCCCCATGAGTGTAACGAATGTCTTGGGTGCCGGGCTCCTACAATTCCCTGCTCAAACCCGGGGGGGCAGGCCCAGGGCCAGGCGCAGCTTCCACTCCACCAGGGGCAGGCGGTCGTTGCCAAAATACATATCCACAGTGTCGACAAAGAACGTGGGCGAACCAAAGCCACCCCGGGCCACCAGTTCGTCGGTGTTGGCCCGCAGCAGGTCCTTGTAGTGCTGGGAGCGGATGCCGGCAAAAAAGAGCTGTTGGTCGAGGCCGATGCGGTCGACAATGGCCGCCAGAACCCGATCGCTGTGGATATCCTCATTGCGCGACCAGTAGGCGGCAAACACCTCCAGGGCGTAGGCCTCCAGAAGCCCTGCGTGCTGGGCCACCAGGCAACCGCGCATGGCCTTGACGCTGTTGACCGGGTGGAAGTCCGGCAAGGTGATATCCAGGCCATAGCTCTGGGCCCAGTCGCTGAGGTCCTTCCAGTAGCGGGCAAAATAATCCTTGTCCTTCATGCCCTCCTCCCGCCGCTGATAGACCCCCTGATTCACCTGGTTGAAAACACCCCCCACCACGATGGGCTTCCAGATCACCGGCACCCGGTACCTGGCGGCCAGCCGCTGCAGGCCGACAAAGCCCAGGTAAGTCCAGGGTGAGGAGCAATCGAAGTAACACTCGAGGCGTGGCTGGGACATGGGCGAATATCGTTTTCAGGTTGCTTGTCAGGGGTCGCAGTTCACCGCTGAGACCCGCCAAATACCGGGTTCTCCGGCCCGTTGAGCCGAGCCCTCTGCATTCCGCCTGCAGCTTATCCAAGGCTGCAAGCCAGTACCACTCCCCACCCTAATCTTTACCCCTGTACAGCGCCGAGGTCTGATTAAACATGATATTGCGGGTATTTTCGTCCGCCGTCTCGCCCATGGCGCGAAACTCCTTGCCCACGTCGATGCCGCGTCTCAGGGCCGGGCGCACCTTGAGGCCGTCAAACCAGCGCCGGAGATGGGGGAAATCCCCCAGATCAAAGCCCAGGGTTCGATAGGACATCACCCAGGGCATGGAGGCCATATCGGCAATGCTGTACTCGTCACCGGCCAGATAATCGTGGCGGGCAAGGTGGTAGTTGAGCACCCCCAGGCAACGGTCGTACTCGTCGACAAAGCGCTGCCGGGCATAGTGGTCGTCGGGGGCGTAGGTGATGAAATGCTTGGCCTGGCCACCGGCGGGGCCGAGGTTGGCGGCCTGCCAGAACAGCCACTGGACGGCCCTGGAGTGACCCGCCTCGTCGGCGGGAATAAATCGCCCGGTCCTGGTGGCCAGATATAGCAGGATGGCGCAGGACTCAAAGATCGCCAGGGGGCCAGCGGTGGCGCCGTGATCCACCAGGGCTGGCATCTTGCCATTGGGGTTGAGGGCAAGAAACTCGGGGCTGAACTGGTCGGCCCTGGAAAAATCCAGATACTTGAGCTGGTAGGGGAGCCCGCACTCCTCCAGCATGATGGTGATTTTCCAGCCGTTGGGAGTGGGCGCGTAGTACAGATCGAGCATGATTGGAATCTCCTTCATTCAACTGATGGATCATGCCCCAACGGGTACACCCTGTGCCAGCACCCTAGCTCGGCGTCAGCCGCGGACCGCTGAGCCCGCAGCGACAGGGGGTGTGATCCAGCGTCCCCCTCACCCCGGTGGCCAGGCGCGCAAAGGCCTGCGCCCTGGGCAGGCGGCTGGATAGCAGGATTTCGCCCCCCTGCCCCTGCTCCATCAACCATTCGCTGTCATCCACATGCAGGCCACTGCCCGGGCTGCATTCCACACCCGGGGCCGGGCCCACTTCCATCCAGCGCAGCAGGGTGAAACCGTCCAGGGTGGCAAGGCGCTGGTAGGCATCCTCACCCCTGGCCCAGATCAGGCGCCCGGCGAACAGCTTGCCGATATCGTGGTGTGCCCCCTCAAGTCCATCGAGTACGGCGCTGGTGACGCCAAACACCGCCGGCGCGTCCAGGCGGCGGAGAAAGGTTTCGACCCGCGGCGCGTCAAAGGTGGTGGCCTCGGTATGGCAGGGAATATAGCCGTCGGCCACCATGGCCCGCTCCAGGGGCAGGGTGAAGGCCGCGTCCCGATAGCGGGAGATCAGCACCGCGCAGCTTCTCTTGGGAAGTTTGCTGGTGTCGAGAATCCGCCGGTAAAGCCAGACGGCGCGATCGACCTCCAGCTGGGAGACGGGCAGAAACTGCTCACCGGCAGCGTCGGTATAGCAGCCCACCAGGTAGGGACGATCCAGATCTTGGCTAATCATTGTTTGGTCACTCGCGGAATCTTGTGGGGAGGGCCGAGTTTGAGCAGTTCGTCATCCAAGGTGAGTTCTACCCGCACCGGCACATCGAGGGCCGCCCGCAGGGCCTCTTCGAGTGCGCCAATCAGCTGGGTGGTGCTGCCGCCGAGTTTGTCGGGATTGTAGCCCACCCGCACCGCGAGGGTGTCCATTTCACTGGCGGTCTTGATGATCTGGTAGAGACCCGCGGCGGTCTCCCGCTGCTCCTCCACCACCAGGCGAATATCCCGGGGCAGAATGGCCTTGCCGCAAACCACAGTCTGATCGCTCTTGCGGCCGTGGATATGAAAGCGCATATGGGTGCGACCGCAGGCACAGGGCTCGCGATTGACCGTCACCAGGTCATCGGTGCGAAAGCGCACCATGGCCAGCAGCGGGTCGTTGATATTGGTGACCACCAGCTCCCCCATCTGGCCATCCGCCACCGGCTGGTCGGTAACCGGGTCCAGGCATTCGGCGTAGGCCAGGTCTTCCCAGACATGGAAGCCGTCGTGGGCGCGACAGGTGGTGGCGCTGACCACATCCCCGGCGGCGCAGGTTTCGTACATGGTCATGCCCCAGGCCTGGGTCAGGGCCTTCATCCGCGGACTGGGCTGCTCGCCGCCGTGAATAAAGCCCTTGAAGCAGGAAAACAGCTCCCTGGCATTTTCGCCGGTTTTTTCCAGGTGCTTTTCCAGGCCAAGCAACAGCGGTGCGGAAATCAGGCCAAAAACAGTGGGCCGATAGCGTTTGATGGCCTCGATAATGCGCGGCAATTCAGCGGGATCGTGATTGAAGTAGATGGGGGTCAGCCCCGCCTCCTTCTGACAGCTGATACCGTTGGCGGCACCGCCGCGAAAGGTAAACACCGGCATCACCAGGTAGTCGCCGGGGCGGCCACCCATGTGCCAAAAGGTACGCACATAGGCCTCATCCGACGAATAGCGGTGACGCATCGGCATCGGCGTGGGGTCGCCGGTGGTGCCGGAGGTGCTCAACAGGGTGGTGAGCCGGGGGTCGTCGAGGCGGATCAGGCCACCACAGGGGTCGTTGTGCCGATCCCGGTAGGCGCGGATATCGTCCTTGTCGAACAGCGGAATTTTCTCGGCAAAATCCCCCAGGCTATTGATATCCGCCGGCTTGACACCGGCCTTGCGGCACAGGCTGTTGAAGATCGGCGAGGCCTGGTAATTGTATTCCAGGGTGGCCATCAGGCGCGCCTCCTGCAATTCCAGCAATTGCGGCCGCGGCAGGGTTTCCTGGGGCGAAAAATAGTCTGGATAGACTGGGGTCATGGGCAGTACTCACGGGCAGACAGAGATGGCAATTGGCAGCCGGAAACGCCCCCACCGAGGCGCTTTCCGGCAATGGCAGGCGGGGAGACCCCGCG
>CAZWUP010000098.1:0-9547 GCA_964637045.1 uncultured Porticoccaceae bacterium
GAACCCTGGCAGCCGGAGCCAATCCCGTCCCAGTGGCAGCTGGCCACCGTGGGCCTCAAGCGACTGGCCTGGAAACCCGGGCAAATGCTGCGCCTGGCGGCCCGCACCATGCCCGGCTTAATCGCCAACAGCAAGAAGATCAAGGTGCCCTTCCGGGTTCCCAAGACCCCCCTCAACGGCCAGCTGACGGGGGCCAGGGTCTACGATGCACGCTTTTTCGACCTCGGCGACTTCAAAACGATGCGCCAACTGATGCCCGGCTCCACCATCAACGATCTGGCCCTGAGCATTGTCAGCGGCGCCCTGCGCCACTATCTGCAAGCCAGGAAGTCATTGCCCAAGGAGGCCTTGATCGCCTCGGTACCCATCTCCATCAGATCAGCAGATTCCACTTCACAAAATGAAGGTAATGAGCTGATTATCCAGAATATTCCAATTTACAGTAATATCGCCGACCCGGAGAAGCGCCTGACGGCGATCTGTGAGGCCATGCGCGACACCAAGGAGTACGTCAACGCCGTAGGGGCAAAAAAACTGTCGGAGGTGTCCACCGCCATCCCCGGCCGGGTGGGCGGCCTGATGGCCAACGCCATGAACCTGGTGGCGGAAATGTCCGGTGAGACGATGATGTGCAACACGGTCATTACCAATGTGCCCGGGGTGCAGGTACCCCTGTACATGACCGGCGCCAAGGCGGTGATGATGTGCGGCGGCGGCCCCTTGAACGGCACCATAGGTGTCATCCACCTGGTGGGCAGCTACTGCGGTCGCATGCATATCAATATCACCGCCTGCCGGGACCTGTTGCCCGACCCCGGGTTTTACATGGAGTGCCTGGACAAATCCTTCGCTGAACATATGGCCGCGGCACAGGCGAGAGCCAGCGAGCCGGCGCCGCCGGCGGCGAAGAAGTCGCCAGCGGCGAGGGCCAAGGCGGCGTCTCCCCGCGCCAAACCCAAGGCCACCCCCAGGGCTGCACCTGCGGCCAAGGCCAAGGCCAAGGGAGCACCCACCGCCAGGTCGAAAACCAGGGGGCCGGCGGCACAGCGGTAACGCCTCGCGGTGGCGGGAAATACTAGCTGCTAGCGGGCGAACTTCACCGCATCCGCCACCGGGCTCTGCCAGCAATCCTCCATGCGAAACTGTTCCAGCAGCACATTCTTCTTGATCTTGCCCCCCGGGGTTTTGGGGTACTCGGCAACGAACCGGATATAGCTGGGCAGCATGTACTTGGGCAACCGGGGGACCAGGCTCCGGTAAAGCTCCGCCGGATCTGCGCCGACACCGTCCCGGTGCACGATCACCAGGGCAATCTCCTTGCCGCTGACATCCGAAGGCAGGCCCAGGGCCGCCACCTCGTGGATCTCATCCAGCTTCAGCAGCTCCGCCTCGAGGGCCACGGAGGAAATATTCTCCCCGTTGCGCCTGATGGTGTCCTTCATGCGGTCGACAAAGGCAATGCCGTTGTCGTCGTTGATAAACACCAGATCGCCGGTGTGGTACCAGCCATCCACCAGCACCTCGGCGGTTTTGTCCGCCATATTGAGATAGCCGGCCATGATCATTTCGGGTACCGGGGCGCGGATCAGCAGCTCGCCGGGCTGCCCCTTTGCCACTTCCCGACCCTCGCCATCCACCAGTTTGATTTGATAGCCGGGGCGCAAATAGCCGGCGTTGCGCAGGGTTTCCCCAGTGATATCGCGGTTGACGATGGGAAAACCCACCTCGGTGCTGCCATAGCAGGTCATCATGCGCACGTCGAAGCGCTGCTGAAATTCCAGGTTATAGCCACCGGACGCATTGCCGTAAGCGTGAACAAGAGGGTTGTCCCGGTCGTCGTCCCCCGTGGGCAGGTTGAGCAGCAAAGGTACCGCGGCGCCCACTGTGGTGCTGGTGCAGCGGTAGGCACGGATGTCGTGCCAGAACTCATGGAGGGAAAACTTCTCGCGAAACACCACCTGACCGCCGATATCCGCCATGGAGATCACCGGGGAGCGCCCGGTGATATGGAACATCGGCCAGGGGGCGTAGACCACGTCCTCCGCCGAGAGCCACTCCCTGGGGGTTCGGCCGACGATGGACGCCAGTTGCGCCCAGCGGATTACCGCCCCCTTGGCCGGCCCGGTGGAACCGGAGGTGTAGATCACACAGGCCACATCCCGCCAGTCCGGCAGGGTGTCGATGTCCGCCGCCGCCAGCTCCCTCACCAGGCTGCCGTCCCGCGCCACCACCAGGGATTCGACCCCGGTGACGGCATTGGCGGCCAGCAATTCCCTGTCCTCGGGGCGGACAAAGGCAACCCGGCAATCCGCATTGTGGATGGGATGACGGAGGAATTCCCCCCGCAACTCCCGGTTGACAGACACCTCCCAGATGCCCGAAATGGCCGCCGCCAGCCACAGGGCGTAGCCGTCGATGGAGATGGGCAGCAGGCTGGCAATCCTGTCCCCTGGCTCAAGGGACAGGGTATCGAGCAGGGTGCACCACTGGCGAACTTCCCGGTAAAACTCGCCGTAGGTCACGGCGCGGCCGCCGACATCGGTGAGGAACGGCCGCTGGGGACTGACCTCGGCCCAGTACTTGACCCGGGCCGGGACCTGCATGGCCGGGTCGGTGGCATAGCGCAGTGGATCGTCGCCAAAATCCGTGGCCAGGTTTATCTTTGTCATGATTGCTTTACCTCTCTTGGCTGCGGGTTGCGATCAGCGGCTGGCCTTGACGACCTTCAGCCCGCGTTCGGCAATAATGTTGCGCTGGATATTGGAGGTCCCCCCGGCGATGGCAACCCCCAGGGACCCGAGGAACTGATTGTTCCACTTTTCCGGCCCGGCCTGGTAACCCTGCTCCTGGGGCGGCGCCAAAAGCAGTGAGTCGTCCATCAAGTCCCGGGCCAGGCGGGCGATATCGTGACCGAGGTTGGTGTTGACCAGCTTGTTCATGGTGGTCACCGGGCCGGGATTCTGGCTGTGGTACGCCATGGATTGCTGGCGGTAACTGGAATAGATATGGGCCTCCAGGTAGCCCTGGAGAACCGTCAGGCGGTCGCGAATCAGCGGCTGTTCGATGGCGGGACGGCCGTCCACCTGCTGGCTTCTGGCCAGGGCCACCAGCTTGGCAAACTGCTTGCGGCTGCTGGCGGCGCCGCCCATGCTGGTGCGCTCGTGGGCCAGGGTGGTATTGGACACCTCCCAGCCCCTGCCCCGCTCGCCGACAATAAGCTCGGCGGGGGTTTTGGCGTTGTCGAAAAACACCTCGCAAAACTCGCTGCTGCCGGTGATTTGCTTGAGGGGGCGAATGGTCACCCCGGGTTGCTTGAGATCCAGCAGCAGATAGGAAATGCCCTGCTGCTTGATGCCGGTGTCCGCTTCGGTGCGGGCCAGCAGGAACATGTAGTGGCAGTGCTGGGCCACCGAGCTCCAGATTTTTTGACCGTTGATCAGCCACTGGCCATCGCGTAATTCCGCCCGGGTTTTCAATGACGCCAGATCACTGCCGGCGTTGGGTTCGCTGTAGCCCTGGGCCCAGAGAATCTCGCCGGACAGGGTTTGGGGGATAAAGCGCTGCTTGATGTCCTCGCTGGCCCAATGCAACAGGGTGGGCACCAGCTGCCAGTTGCCATTGCCCGGCACCTCCCGCGGCGCCCGAACCCGGTCGAACTCCTCGCCGATGATCTGTGCCTTGATGGCATCCGGCGGTTGTTCCGAGCCACCGTAGGCCTTGGGTATGGCCCGGTAAAGATAGCCCCGGTCGATGGCCAGTTGGCGGAAGCCGCGCTGGGCCGCCAAATCGGTGGCGGGTTTGCCGTCCACCGGGAACGGCCAGTGGCTGGCGAGAAACGCCCTTACCTCTGTGGCAAAGGCGCGGTGTTCAGTGCTGTAACTCAGGTCCATGGTATCTCCGGAGGGTTATTGTTGCGGGGGCATCGGCGATAGACTCCAGGAGCCCGCCGGGCCCTGGCGGCAGCCCCCCCAGCTGAGGCTGCAGGTTACCGGCAAGACCCTTGCCCACCAAGCCATCGGGGCGCCTGCGCCTCTCTGAGCGCAGCCAACCGGCTGCTGTATTGCATACCGCTACCCGGTGCAACCCGACAGCGACCGAGGCCGGGACGATGGCGGGCACCTCAGCGCCCGGTAAAGTTCGCCGGGCGCTTTTCCAGAAAACTGTTGACCCCCTCGATAAAGTCATCGCCGGCCAGGGCTGTCATCAGCAGGTCCCAGGCTTCTGCCGTGGCGTCGCCGTAGGACTGGTGGTGAGCACGCCACAGCTGCCGGCGGATCACCCGCAGGGACGAGGGAGCGGCGCTGGCGGCCATGGCCCTGGCGTAGTCCAGGGCGGTGTCCAACAGGTCGTCGCCGGGCACCACCCTATTGGCCAGGCCCAGTTGCTGGGCCTCGTCGGCCCGCACCCGGCGACCGGACAGCAAAATGTCGCTGGCTGCGCCATGGCCCACCAGGCGGGGCAGCAGCCAGGCGAGACCGAATTCCGCCACCAAGCCGCGCTGGGGAAAGGCGGAATCAAAAAATGCCCGGTCGCTGAGAAAGCGCACATCGCAGCATGCCGCCAGCACGAAACCCACCCCCACACAGGGGCCGTTCACCGCCGCGATCACCGGCTTGTTCATCGCCAGGGGAAAGGTGTAAGTGGTGAGCAGTTCAGGGGGGTCGTCGATGCCGGCAAAGGCCGCCACCGGCTGGCTCCCGGGGCGGGGAATGTCGTAGCTCGCGCCCCGAGTTTCGATCAGCGCGGTGAGCCTCGCCAGATCCGCTCCGGCGCAAAAGGCCCGGCCCGCGCCGGTGAGCACAATCACCCGGGCATCCTCGCTGCGATAGGCATCGACGAAAGCCCGGTTGAGGGCGACGTGCATATCGTCGCTGAGGGCGTTCAGACTGTCGGGGCTGTTGAGGGTGATCACCCCCACGCCACGGTCAATCCCAAAGGTGACCAGATCGCTCATCACTGTCTCCCGGTGGTGTTTCTGGCGGCTGAGGGACAATTCCCGCAGCGGACCCATTCTACCCCGGCCAGCACCTCACCGGCCATGTGCAATGGCGGGGAAGTCTGTTCCTGGCTATCCCAGGGGCCTGTTTGTGACTGACCAGTGATGGTGTTGGCAATCTCGATCCAGCCGCCGATAATGCCCGCCTGAAAATGCACCCGGGAGGTCGATGACAGGGATCCAGCCGCGGGGGCTGGAAATCCACCGCTATAATTGACTAAAATAGTCGGGTATTGGCTGGCACTGTGCTAGACTTCCAATCAACCCCAACCCAAACTCAGTACCCCCAAGGGTGTTCCAACCATGCCCCACGAACAGATTGCCAAGCTCACCACCAAGGAATACGCCGCAGGCTTTATCAGCGACGTCGAATCGGACACCCTGGCCCCCGGCCTCGACGAGGGCGTGATCGCCTTTATCTCGGCGAAAAAGAACGAGCCCGAATGGTTGCTGGCGTGGCGGCTCCAGGCCTACCGGGCCTGGCTGAAAATGGTGGAGCCCAATTGGGCCCACGTCCACTACCCGGCCATCGACTACCAGGCCCTGTCCTACTACTCCGCCCCCAAGAGCATGGCCGACCGGCCCCAGAGCCTCGACGAGGTCGACCCGGAGCTGCTGCGCACCTACGAAAAGCTGGGCATCCCCCTCCACGAGCAGGCCACCCTGGCGGGCGTGGCGGTGGACGCAGTGTTCGACTCGGTATCCGTGGCCACCACCTTCCGCGAAAAACTGCACGAAGCCGGAGTGATTTTCTGCTCCATCTCCGAAGCGGTGCGCGAATACCCGGATCTGGTGCGCAAGTATCTGGGCTCCGTCGTACCCCAGAAGGACAACTTCTTTGCCGCCCTCAACAGTGCGGTGTTCAGCGACGGGTCTTTTGTCTACATCCCCAAGGGCGTGCGCTGCCCCATGGAGCTGTCCACCTACTTCCGCATCAACGAGTCCAAGACCGGCCAGTTCGAGCGCACCCTGATCATCGCCGACGAGGGCAGCCACGTCAGCTATCTGGAGGGCTGCACCGCACCCATGCGGGACGAGAACCAGCTCCACGCCGCGGTGGTGGAGCTGGTCGCCCTCGACAACGCCAAGATCAAGTACTCCACGGTGCAAAACTGGTATCCCGGCGATGCCCAGGGCAAAGGGGGCATCTACAACTTCGTCACCAAGCGCGGCGTCGCCCACACCAATGCCCACATTTCCTGGACCCAGGTGGAAACCGGCTCGGCAATCACCTGGAAATACCCCAGCTGTATCCTGCGGGGCGACAACAGCGTCGGCGAGTTCTATTCGGTGGCCCTCACCAACAACTTCCAGCAGGCGGATACCGGCACCAAAATGCTGCACCTGGGCAAGAACACCCGCTCCACCATCATTTCCAAGGGTATCTCCGCCGGCCACAGCTCCAACGCCTACCGCGGCCGGGTGACCATCAACTCCAGCGCCGAGGGCGCCCGCAACTACACCCAGTGCGACTCCCTGCTGATCGGCGACCGCAGTGCCGCCCACACCTTTCCCTACATCGAGAGCCGCAACGCGTCGGCGGTGGTGGAGCACGAGGCCACCACCTCCAAGGTCAGCGACGACCAGCTCTACCTGTGCCGCCAGCGGGGCATCGACACCGAGAAGGCCGTGTCGATGATCGTCAACGGCTTCTGCAAGGAGGTGTTTCGGGAGCTGCCCATGGAGTTCGCCGTGGAGGCGGGCAAGTTGCTCGAGGTCAGCCTGGAGGGCGCCGTGGGCTGACGCCGTGGACTGAAGAGCCCCCCCTGTTTCACGGGCAGCGCGCTGCCCGATACCCCTAACCTGGAGACACTTCTGAATGTTGTCCATTGAAAATCTGCACGCCAGCATCGCCGCCGACAGCAAGGCGATTCTCAACGGCCTCAGCCTCAAGGTGCTGCCTGGCGAAGTTCACGCCATCATGGGCCCCAACGGCTCCGGCAAAAGCACCCTGGGCCATGTCCTCGCCGGCCGCGACGGCTACGATGTCACCAGCGGCGCGGTGGAGGTTCTCGGCCGCGACCTGTTCGCCATGGCCACCGAGGTGCGCGCCCGGGAGGGACTGTTTCTGTCCTTCCAGTACCCGGTGGAAATCCCCGGGGTCAGCAACATGGAATTCCTCAAGGCCGCCGTCGATGCGGTGCGCGGACACCGTGGCCAGGAGCCCTTGGATTCCGTGGCCTTTCTCAAAGCGGCCCGGGAGGCCAGCAAGGCGGTCAACCTGGACCCGGCCTTCCTCAAACGGGGGGTCAATGAGGGCTTTTCCGGCGGTGAGAAGAAGCGCAACGAAATCATTCAGATGATGCTCCTGCAGCCGCGCCTGGCGATCCTCGACGAAGCCGATTCCGGTCTCGACATCGACGCCCTCCAGGTGTTGGCCGGGGGCATCAATGCCCTGCGCAGCCCGGACCGCGCCATCATCCTGGTCACCCACTACCAGCGCCTGCTGGACTACGTCGAGCCCGATTTTGTCCACGTCCTGGCGGGCGGCCGCATCGTCAAGTCCGGCGACAAGTCCCTGGCCCTGGAGCTGGAAGCTAAGGGCTACGGCTGGCTGGAAGGCGAGGTGGCCTGATGTCCGATTTCCTTCACCAGGCCCTGACCCGCGAACCTGAAGGCGCCCCCCACTGGCTGCACCAGCGCCACCGGCTGGGCCGCCACCAGGGGGGCCAGCAGGCGCTGCCCTCCCGGCGCGACGAGGCGTGGAAGTACACCAGCCTGCGGGCCCTCGAGGAAGGTGGCTACCTGGCCCACCCCGAAGCCCCGCCACCGGGCTCCGACCTGGGCCAGAGCTTCGCTATCGCCGACCTCGACGCCCACCGCCTGGTGTTCGTCAATGGCCGTCTCGACGCCAGCCTCAGCGGCGGCGCCAGCCTGCCTGCGGGGGTCACCCTGGTGCCCTTTTCCCGCGCCAGTACCGCCGATGCGGCGCTGATCCACAGCCATCTCGGCAGCCTCGCCGACGGTGAAAAGCAACCCTTCGTCGCCCTCAACGACAGCTGGCTCGGCGAGGGCGTGTTCCTCCGGGTGGCGGCCAACACCCGGGTCACCACACCCATCCAGCTGGTGTGGCTGACGGCGCCCCAAAGTGAGTCCTTCGCCCTGGCCCAGCGCCTGCTGGTGGTCCTCGAGACCGGCAGCGAGGTCGCCGTGGTGGAGCATTTTGCCAGCACCGCGGCGGCGCAGAATGTTTTTACCACCGGCGTCAGCGAGCTGGTGGTGGGCGCCAACGCCCGCCTCCACCACTATCGCCTGCACCTGGAGGAGGCCAGTGCCCTGCATATTGGCACCGTCCACGCCAGTCTCGCGCGGGACGCCCTTCTCAACGGCTTTCACCTGGCGTTGGGCAGCCCCCTCAAGCGCATCGACCTGGTGGTGCGCCACCGCGGCGAGGGCGCCCACTGTGAGCTCAACGGTATCTACCTGCCCCGCCGCCAGGAGCAGGTGGACTACCACACCTGCATGGAACACGAAGTGCCCCATACCAGCAGCGAGGAGACCTTCCGCGGCATCATCGCCGATCGCGCCCGGGCGGTGTTCAACGGCCGCATCCACATCCATCGCGACGCCCAGAAAACCAGCGCCCACCTCAGCAACCGCAACCTGCTCACCAGCAACACCGCGGAGGTGGACACCAAGCCGGAATTGGAAATCTACGCCGACGACGTGCAGTGCTCCCACGGGGCCACCGTGTCGCAACTCGATGCCAACCAGCTGTACTATCTGCTCACCCGCGGCATCCCCCGCCAGGACGCCCTGGCCCTGTTGAGTTTTGGCTTTATCAACGAAATCCTCAACCACATCCAGCACGAGCCCCTGCGCCACCATCTGCAACCGCAGCTGGCGGCCCTGTTCGGCCAGGACCCGGAGTTCGCGAGGGACTTCCTATGAGTCAGACAGTTTCTGAAACACTGCCCCCGGATGGCACCGCAACCGCGGCCAAGGCCTTCGATGTCGACGCGGTGCGCCGCGACTTTCCCATTCTCCAACGGAAGGTCAACGGCCACCCCCTGGTGTACCTGGACAACGCCGCCACCACCCAGAAGCCGCTGGCGATGATCGACGCCATCAGCGACTACTACCGCGGCTACAACGCCAATGTGCACCGCGCTGCCCATGCCCTCAGCGACCAGGCCACCCAGGCCTTCGAGGGCGCCCGGGACACCCTGGCCAGGTTCATCAACAGTCCCACCCGAGAACAGCTGATCTGGACCCGGGGCACCACTGAAGCCATCAACCTGGTGGCCGCAACCTGGGGACGCAACAACCTGGGCAGGGGCGACCGGGTGCTGGTGCCGGCCCTGGAGCACCACTCCAATATCGTGCCCTGGCAGATGATCGCCGCCCAGACCGGAGCCGAGGTGGTGCCGGTGGACGTCACCGCCAGCGGCGAGGTGGATCTCGCCGCCCTCGCCGAGCTCCTCGATGGGCGGGTGAAGCTGGTGGCTCTGGCCCATGTTTCCAACGCCCTCGGCACCGTCAACCCGGTTGCCGAGGTGGTGGCCCTGGCCCACCGGGCGGGTGCCCTGGTGCTGGTGGACGGCGCCCAGG
>CAZWUP010000099.1:0-9533 GCA_964637045.1 uncultured Porticoccaceae bacterium
GCAGCGGTGCCAAAAACAAAAGCCCCGGCCGCCGGGGCCGGGGCGCTGCCGGGCCCTGGCTGGTCAGCGCGGGGCGATGCCGAGGATGGTCACCGCGCCCACCGCGGTGGGGCCACCGATATTGTGGGCGAGGGCGGTTCTGGCACCGTCCACCTGGTTGCTGGACTCACCCCGCAACTGCTCGAACAGCTCCACGCACTGGGCCACGCCGGTGGCCCCGGGGGGATGGCCCTTGGCCTTGAGGCCGCCACTGGGGTTGACCGGGATGCGGCCGCCCACATAGTGGTCGCGGGCTTCCACCAGCTTGTGGGCCTCGAAGCGGGGGGCGAAGCCCAGGTCCTCGTAGGTGATCAGTTCAACGCCGGTGAAGCAGTCGTGAACCTCCGCCACATCGATGTCCGCGGGGCTGATGCCGGCCATGGCGTAGGCTGCCCGGGCCGCCTTGACGGTGGCGGGGAAGGTGGTCATGTCCACCTTGTGCTGGTGCATGACCCGGTCCAGGCCCAGGCCAAAGCCATTGATCCACACCGGTTTGTCGGTGTAGCGGTCGACCCGGTCCTCGGCCACCAGCAGCAGGGCGGCGGCGCCGTCGGACTGGGGGGTGCAGTCGTACAGGCCAAAGGGGTCCACCACGATGGGCGCCGCGAGGGCCTGCTCGACGGTGATGGCCTGGCGCAGCTGGGCCTTGGGATTGCTGAGGCCGTGGTGGTGATTCTTCACCGCGATCATCGCCAGGTGCTCCCGGGTCGCCGGGGCCTCGTGCAGATAGCGGCTGACATGGAGGGCGAAGTTGGCCGGTGCCACCAGCCCCAGGGGGAAGTCCCAGGCCTGGTCCCGGGTGACGCTCATCCAGTCCCAGAAGGTGGTGCGCGCCGAGGTCTCCCGCACCTTGTCGGCGCCCACCACCAGGGCCACATCCACATAGCCGGAGGCGACCGCGAAGAGGGCATTGCGGATCGCGTCCTGGCCGGTGGCACAGGCGTTTTCCACCCGGCTCACGGGGATCTCGAGGAGGCCGCAGGAATCGGCGAGGATGCCGGCGGGGAAGCCGTCGGTGGCGCTCAACTCGCCAAACCAGGCGGCCTGGATGTCGGCCCGGTCGAGGCCTTTGTCCACATGGGCGGCCATCTCGCTGACGGCCATGGGCACCAGATCCTTGATGCCGAGGTGGAAGTGTTCTCCGAAAGCGGTCATGCCCGCGCCGACAATGGCGACTCTTCTCATGATCAATTCTCCACGCTGGGGGTTGTGGTGGCAGGGGCAAAGGCATAGCCGTAGTCGGGGACACCGCTGCGCAGGGCAATGCGGCGGAACACCAAGGTGCCGCGGCCGCCAATGGCCACCGCCCCCGGCAGGCTGTCGGTGACGGTGACCAACACCCGCACGTCGGTGCCGTCCAGCTGCACCAGGGCCAGGGAGTAGGGGGTCTTGAGGCCCGGCACCGGCACATGGATGGTGGCGGCGGTGTAGATCTCGCCGCTGCGGGGCAGGGGGCTCAACTGCCAGTCACCCTCGGCACCACAGTTCAGGCAGCGGTGGCGGGGTGGCATGGCGAGGGTGGCGCAGCTGTTGCAGCGGCCGGCCTGCCAGCGCAGCTTGGCGTCGAAGGCCCGGTCGTAGGCGGCCAGGGAAATTTTCAGCGGGCTGCCCGGGTTGTCGGTTTGCTTGGCGGGGGACTGGGCCGGCGGTTCGCGGCGGTGGACCGCCGCCGCGGCGTTCAGCTCGGCCACCGCCAGGGTGCCCTGGTCGGCGGCCGCCACCAGGCCGGTGGCGCCGGCGTCGCAGAGGGCGGCGAGGGCGAAAAAGGGGCTGGCCGCACCCCGGCACGGCAGGGCGGCCGGTGGCGCCGCGCAAAAGCCCTTGGCCTCGCTGGCGCTGACCCCGGCAATGGCCAGGGGTTTGCCATCGAGGGCCGCGGCGTCGAGGGCGGCGCGCAGTCCGCGCTCCCGCATCAGGCGGGCATCGTCGTCCTGGCCCAGGCTGCCGTCCAGCTGGCGGGTGCGCTGGGGCAGGCTGCGCTGGATGCGGGTGCGCAGACTGAGCACCTGAGCCTCGCCCACCAGGAGGGCGCCGGCGGCGGCACCGTCCTCCAGGTCGACCCCGATCACCAGGGTGCCGGGGGCGGCACAGGCGGCGGCGTCCAGGGCCGCGGCGGCGCCACCGAGGCGCTCGCTGACATCGGTGGTGGCGGCCAGGCCGAGACCGGCGCAGAGCACCGCGGCGCTGCCGCCATCAATCAGGGCGGGCTGGCGGGTGACCAGTACCACCCGCTGGCAGCTGGCGCCGGCGAGGGCATCCAGGCCACAGGTGACCGCCAGGGTTACGGTGTCTTCGTCGCTGCCGGCAAGGCGCAGCCCCCGGCCATTGGCCCAGGGGGGCAGGTAGGTGGAAATTCGGGTTGTGTTCATGGCTGATATCCACAGGGTGGGTGGTACAAGCCGGCGGCGGGCCGCCGGTACAAAGGAGGTGGAAGTCGGTCAGCGTTTGACCAGCTGGATCTCGGATTTGTCCAGGTCCCAGGTGTTGGCGGTGATGCCCTCGTCCCGCAGCTGGTATTTGAGGACCCGGCCCACCGGATTCTTGGGCAGTTCGTCACGGAATTCGATAAACCGGGGAATGCAGAAGTAGGGCAGCCGCTCGATGGACCAGCGGCACAGCTCCTCCTCGCTGAGGGCGGCGCCTTGCCTCAGGGTACAGGTGACCTTGACGTCGTCCTCCATGTCGGCGAGCACGGCGTGTACTGCCACCTCCTGGATGGCCGGGTGGCCGCGGAAGGTGGCTTCCAGTTCCATGGAGGAGATGTTCTCGCCCCGGCGGCGCAGGTAGTCCTTCTTGCGGTCCTTGAAGTAGAACCAGCCGTTGGCGTCGAACATGCCCACATCGCCGGTGTGGAACCACTGGTTGCGCATCACTTTCAGGGTGTCGGCGGGGCGCCGCCAGTAGCCCTCGAACATCACATGGGGCTTCACCGGGCGGACGATGATTTCCCCGGGGGTGCCGGGGGGGACTTCGTTGTCGTCTTCGTCGACGATGCGCACATCGAAGTCCGGGTCCACCCGGCCGGAGGATTCCGGTGGCCGCTCCTCATCCACGTAACAGCTGGTGACCAGGGCGCATTCGGTGAGGCCAAAGCCGATGGCGCCGCCCATCTTGGGGGCGAAGCGCTTGTTCCAGATGTCCAGCAAGGGCTGGGGGAAGGGGGCGCCGGCGGCCACCCGCAGCTGGCCGTAACAGCGCTTCATGGCCTCGTTGTCCGGCGCCTGGGCGAGGAGGGCGATCATGGACGACAGGATCTGGGTCACGGTGGCGCCGGTGCGCTCGATTTCCGGCCAGAAGTTGGATACCGAGAAGCGCGGGAAAATGGCCGCCCGGGCCCCCACCATCAGGGAGGACAACAGGGTGGCGGTATACATATTCATGTGGAAACCGGGCAGTGGTGTCCACACCACGTCGTCCTCGGTGTAGTAAAGGTAGGTGGCCAGCTGGCGGGCCATGTTGCACACATAGTTCTGGCTGACCATGCAGCCCTTGGAGGGGCCGGTGGTGCCGGCGGTGTAGATGAGCATGCCGAGGTCGGCAGGTTTGCTGGCGTCGGCAAACTCGGAACTGCCATCCAGGTAGGTGTCGTCCAGAGCCTGGGCCTTGAGTTTGGCGGGCTTGGCGGCGGGCAGGTCGCCCTTGTGGAGCAGGGTTCTGGCGTCGGGCAGGCCGTCCTCCACCTCGATGACTCGCGCCAGATACTCCTTCTCGGCGACGATCACCGGCGCCGCGCAATCCGCCAGCTGGTGGCGCAGGAATTCCCCCTTGTAGGCGGTGTTGAGGGGCACATGGATGGCGCCGATGCGGGCGCAGGCGAACAACAGCAGGATCTGCTCGATGGAGTTGTCGAGCACCGAGGCCACGCATTCGCCGGGGGCCGCCCCCGCCGCCGCCAGGCCGCGGGCCAGGGCCTCGCTGCGCGCCTTGATATAGCCCAGGCTGTACTTGTCGCCGGAGAAATCCAGGAAGTCGAAATCCAGGCCGCGCATGGCAATGGCGTTGTCGAGTACCTGGGTGACTGTGGTTTGTTGGCCTCGGGACCAGCCTGGTTGTGCCATGTCGATTTACCTCGTTATAGGGTTTTGGGGTAGCACCCCGGGCAGTGATTTGCAAATAGCTGATAAGGTGTCAGCTATTTCATTATTACTGAAAACGTCCACGCTGCCAATAGCCAGGTGAATATTGGCCGCTGAGCAACCCGGGACCACGTGGTCAGCAGCTGGGGGGCGCCACTGGCGCGCGGCAGGTTGGGTTTGGGGTCGGCAATTGACGGGGCGCAAGAGGGATCATCGCATCAGCTGGCGTTTTGTCAGTTTTCTGCCCAAGCCCCTTGCATCGGCTGTCGCGAATAGGTAATGTTGGCGCGGAACTGACGGATAGTTATTTATTCCGCGGTGAACAGAAGACAAAAATTCTAACGATTTGGGAGAACTGCTATGAGCGTGCAAATTCGTTTTTCAAAAACCGCACTGGCGATTGCTGTCGCCATCCTACCCTCAACCTCATTTGCTCAGGCAGTGCTTGAGGAGATCGTGGTCACCGCCCAGAAGCGGGAGCAACGCCTGGAGGATGTTCCCATCTCCCTGGATGTGCTGGGCGCCCAGGAGTTGGGGGCCCGGGCCATTTCCGACACTCAGGATCTCGCCCTGGCGTCGCCGTCACTGAACTTCCAGAGCGGCTTTGGCCCCACCAGCTACAATATCGCCATCCGCGGCATCGGCACCATGGCCCTGGAGGGCGGTATCCAGCCCAGCATCTCCTTCGTGGTCGATGGGGTTCCCCTGTCGCGGGTCGCCGAGTTCATCGCCGATCTCGGCGATGTGGAGCGGGTGGAAATTCTCCGCGGCCCCCAGGGCACCCTCTACGGCCGCAACTCCACCGGCGGTGCCATCAACCTGGTGCGCGCCCTGCCCGCCGATGAATTCCAGGGCTATGCGGAGCAGACCCTCACCGACGACGATGAGGCCACCACCCGATTGATGGTCACCGGCCCCCTGTCGGACACTGTGCGGGGGCGCCTCTCCGGCTTCTACAAGGACCGGGATCCCCATGTGAAAAATATCTTCCCCGGCGCCAGCGACCTCGGCGGTGAGGAGACCAAGGCGCTGCTGGGCAAGCTGGATATCGACATCAGTGACTCGGTGAATCTGCTGCTCACCGCCGACTGGCGGGATACCAAAACCGGCGAGGGTTTCCAGGTGATGCGCGCTGTGGAAACCGACCCCACCAACGGCGGCATACCCACCATCACCCAATTGGGGCAGTCGCGGATTCTGGCCATGGGCAATGGTGACGCCGCCCTGGGCAATC
Organism: uncultured Porticoccaceae bacterium; assembly: GCA_964637045.1. Taxonomy (GTDB): domain Bacteria; phylum Pseudomonadota; class Gammaproteobacteria; order Pseudomonadales; family Porticoccaceae; genus CAYXXZ01. The sequence continues at coordinate 5,350 of CAZWUP010000099.1, forward strand.
GCACTCTCAACGACCCCATTGTCGCCAATATGAGCCATCACACAGTCACCACTATCGAGACTTATGGCCTGGCGGCGGACTTCACCGTGGCGCTCTCCGACGATCTCACCCTGAAATCCATCACCTCGGTGCGCAGTTTCGACAGCGATAACATCATCGATGTGGACGTGGGGCCCGCCACTGGTGTCAGCAACCCCTTTATGCAGCCCGCCGTTGGCCTGATCAGCTCCAACTACGCCAAACAGTCCGGGCCACCGGTAAAGAACAACCAGGATGACTTCACCCAGGAGTTCCGTCTGGAGGGGTCCAGAGACCGTCTGGACTGGATCGCCGGCCTGTTCTACGCCCAGCACGAGGAGGAAACCATCTCCGAGATTCCGGTGTTGGCGCGCAGCGCCGCCATTCCCGGCGGGGTTGGCGTCTCCTTCGACCCCCGGGACGGCAGCGCCGAGTGGACCACGGCGGCGGCGTTCGCCGACGGCACCTTTCAGCTCACTGATGCGGTGAATCTGTTTGCCGGCCTGCGCTGGACCGTTGAGGATATGGACGTCAAGGTTGACCGCCAATCCTATCTGGCACCCCTGGCCTTTGGCGGCGTCCAGTCCATCACCGCGGATTTCACCACCATTACCACCACGCCAGTGCTGATTCCCGTCGCCCCCGGGGTAATGTTGCCCCAGGTGATCCCCACCGCCAATGTGGTGTTTGACCGCAGCGACAGGTCCGAGGACTGGAGCGGCCGTATCGGCATGGGCTGGGATGTAACCGACAAGACCAACGCCTATATCTCCGCATCCAAGGGCTATGTGGGTGCCGGCGCCAACTACTCCCGCACCAGCAGGTTCGACAATTCGGTGATCGACCCCTCGGTCACCTATGCCTACGAAATCGGCTTCAAGTCACGACTGCTGGACGACCGCATGTCCGTCAATGCCGCACTCTTCACCCAGGAGGTTCAGGACCTGCAGGTCTCCGCCTTGATCCCCCCCTCCATCCAGTCGGAAACCTTCAATGCCGGCAATCTGGATACCCGCGGCCTCGAGCTGAATGTGACCTGGGCGGCTACCGACCTGCTTACGCTGGACGCCAGCGCAGTGTGGCTCGATACCGAGATCAAGGATTTGCTGCAGCCCTGCTATTCCTTCCAGCCCACGGCCGCCGGCTGCAATATCAATGTGGACAACAACCCGGCCAGCGGCAACCTGCAGGGCTTCGACCAGCAGGATGTATCGGGCAACAGCATGATCATGGCCCCGGACCTCAGCTACAACCTGTCGGCCCGGCTGGATCTGCCCCTGGATACCATGCCCTTCGATGCCTATGTCATGGCGGTGTACAGCTGGCAGGACGAGTTCAACTACAACCTGAACTACGACCCCCTCACCGAGCAGGACAGCTATGGCCTGGTGGATGTTTTCATCGGCATCGAGGACAAGGAAGGCCGGTATCAGGTCACCCTGTTCGGCAAGAACGTCGGCGACGAGTACTACGACTCCATGCTCAGCGCAGCCTTTGGCAACCAGGCCCGTCTGCTGGGCAGGACACCCCGCGGTGCCCAGGCCTACTACGGCCTCAAGGCCAGGTTCAATTTCTGAGTTGTGCCAACCTGTACAAGCCCGGGCAACCGGGCTTTTTTCTGTACCCAATTCGACGTTTTATAAGGAATCCCCATGAATATTCCCCAAGGCTACAGTTACCAGCCGTCCCCCAGCAGCTTTATCAACCACATCGGTCAGGTCTTCCAGAAGGAGGTGGCCGGCGCTGAAGGCGAGGCCGAGCACTGGGTGGCGATGTGGATTGAGGACCACCATGTCAACACCTGGGGCCTGTGCCATGGCGGCGTAATGGCGAGTTTCGCCGAGATGGGCACCGCGGCCGCTGCCTGGGTGCCGGGCGGGCCCCCGGTGGTGGGTATCGAAATGAGTATGCAGTTTATCAAGGCCCCCAAGCTGGGCCAGCTGCTGGAGGTGTGTGGCACCTGCACCCGTCGCACCCGCAGCATCGTGTTCACCAGCTGCAGGGCCTATGCCGACGGTGAGCTGGTATTCACCGCCACCTCGGTGCAGAAGGTCATAGCAGCGGCCCCGGGTTAATGGACACAGGTGTCGGCCAAGGCGCCCCGCGGTTTGTCCGTGGGCGAGGAGGGGTAGCAGGACGGGGGTAGGGCGCAGCGGCTTGCGGGGCCGGTTGCTGTGCCACCCTTGAAGCCCAAGCGGTGGCACCTATGGGGGAGGTGGAGGCTCAGGCGATCCAGATTCCACCACCTGCCCGACCTTGGTCAACCCCGCTTTTTATTTTCCGCGGTCATCTCCGCCAGGCCGGCCATCACCACCTGGCCCCCCACCACCCAGGCGTTGGCGTGACCGAGGGCGTGCATGTCGTAGGCGGATTGCAGGGCCAGGCTCTGGCCCTGGGCGTCCAGGGCCTGATTGACGGTACGCTTGGCCATCATCAGGGCGTGGGGGTGCTTGCTGGCGATGCGGGTGGCCAGTTCCAGGGCCTGGGTCTCCAGCTCATCCACCGGCACCACCCGGTTGACCATGCCCAGGCGATGGGCCTCGTGGGCGTCGATAAAGTCGCCGGTGAACAGCAGTTCCTTGGCCTTGCGGTGGCCGAACTCCCAGGTGTGAGCCTGGTACTCCACACCGCCTATGCCCATATGGATCACCGGGTCGCCGAACTTGGCGTTGTCGGCGGCGATGATCAGATCGCAGGGCCAGGCCAGCATCAGGCCGGCGGCGATACAGGCGCCCTGGACGGCGGCGATGGTGGGCTTGGGCAGGTCGCGCCATTTGCGGGAATAGCCGAAGTAGTGCTTGAGCTCCCACTGGTACATGCGCATCAGGCCGGTGCTGTCGACATCGTCGAACATGGAGGACCAGGGTTCGCTGGCCGTCACTTCGGGGCTGATATCGTGGCCGGACGAAAAGTGCTTGCCCCGCCCCATCAGGACGATGGCGCCCACTTTGTCGTCGGCGACGGCGCGGTCGAAGGCCTCGTCCAGTTCCTTGAGCAGGGCGGCATTCTGGGCGTTGCGCTGCTCGGGGCGGTTGAGGGTGACGACGGCGACGCGGCCGCGCAGTTCATACTCCACTAGACTCATGCTGATTCCTCATCGGTGGTTGGTGGCGAAGTCGATCACCGGCAGATAAAAGGTGGTGGTTCGGGGCGGCGCTGCCGCACCCGGCCGCAGCCCAGTCTATTAAAAAAATAACGAAGTGTCAGCTATAATTTGATCTGAGCCAATTGCTGACGGTGTCTCAGTATCACTGACAACGGCTGTGGTGTACCATTGCCGGCTCCACGAACTTCCCCGAACAGACAGCCAAGACCCTGTATTGCCATGAAAAATGAAATCAACAGCAACAAGCACGGCCAGGCATTGGGCACCAAAGGCCACGCCACTCGCAAGCGCCTGCTGGATGCCGCCGAGCGCCTTCTGGCTATCAAATCGCCAGTGGAGTTGACCGCGGTGGCCATTGCCAAGGAGGCCAAGACCTCGTCGGCCACCTTCTATATGTATTTTGACGACGTGCAGGACATTCTGTTTGCCCTGAGCCTGGTGGCCGGTGCCGAGGTGGTATCGGCCATTCAGAAGCTGGACAGTTCCAGCCGCGCCGGCAGTGCCGAGGAGCGCGCCACGGAATTGGTCACCGTATTCAACAAGGTGTGGAGCAAACACCGCCATGTACTGCGCTATCGCAACATGGAATCGGACCGCCGCGACGACACCTTCGACAAACTGCGCATCGAGGCCTACGAGCGGGAGCTGGGGATTCTGGTGAAATGGATCCAGGGTGAGGAGGGGGCGGAGACCGGCGTCAGCTATGGCGACTGCTACGCCCTGGCGTCGGTGCTGCACGCCTCCCTGGAGCGCTTGGCTTCCGTGGACCCGGTGATCGTCCGCAAGGGGGTTGGCATGAAACGCCTGGTGGCTGCCCAGGCGCGAATCATTGCCCAGGTGATCACCGATTCCCCCAGCTGGGGGCGCCTGCCCATCGGCAAGGCCTGACAGGCAAGGGTGCGGCCTCAGCTCAATCCCGAGTCTGGCGGGCCGCCAGTGGACAACCACCCCATGGGATTTTTGCCGTGGCTCCAGGCAAAGGCATGGAGTCTCCTGTCGCTTTCTGCTAGTGTCGCCAATAACTGACTAGAGATCAGCTATCGGCGGTGTCCAGGTTTGC
>CAZWUP010000100.1:0-9280 GCA_964637045.1 uncultured Porticoccaceae bacterium
TAGGAGCCCGGTCTCCGGGCGAACGGTGGTGGTTGATGTGCCAATAGCGGGTTGGGTGCCACCGTCGTTCGCTCACAGAGTGAGCTCCTACAGGAGGCACCTCCGGGTTTGGGAGAAATATGCAGGAGACCGGTCTTCGGGCTAAAGCTCGGCGATGGCGACAGCGCCGGGGATCGCCCCCATTTTCAGCAGGCTCTTGGGATAGGGATTGTCCTCGAGGATAAAAATAAACTCCTCGATGGGCAGGGGTTGGCTGAACAGATACCCCTGGATCACATCGACCCCCTTCTCCCGCAGAAACGCCAGCTGGCTCACGGTGTCCACCCCCTCCGCCACCAGCTTCAGGTCGAGGCTTCTGGCCATGGCGACAATGGCGGTGACCAGGCTCTTGTTGCCGGGGTTGTCATGGGAGTCCAGTTTGACGATAAAACTGCGGTCGATTTTCAGCTCGTCGAGGGGAAAGCGGCTGAGATAGCTGAGGGACGAATAGCCGGTGCCAAAGTCGTCGAGGGAGAAACTCACCCCCAGGGCTTTCAACTGCAGCAGGGTTTGGATCACATTGTCGGTGTCGGTGAGCAAAATGCCCTCGGTGAGTTCCAGCTCGAGCAGATGGGGATCGATCCCGGTCTCCCTGATGATGGCCGTCACCCGGGCGGCAAAGTCGTGATTGAACTGCAGGGAGGAAATGTTCACCGCCACCTTGGGCAGCGGCAGCCCAAAGGCCTGGATCTCCCCGATCTGGCGGCAGGCCTCCCGTATCACCCAATAGCCGAGCTCCACGATCAGGCCCATCTCCTCCGCCAGGTGAATGAATTCGAAGGGGGAAATGATGCCCTTGTTGGGGTGAATCCAGCGAATCAACGCTTCGGCCCCCACTATCTTGCCGTCGCGGATATCCACCTGAGGCTGGTAGTAGAGCACCATCTGGCCCAGCGCCACCGCCTTGCGCAGGTCGGCCTCCACCCGCAGCCGGGAGATGTTGCTGACATTCATGTCCAGGGTGTAGAACATGAAATTGTTCTTGCCCGCTTTTTTGGCGTGGTACATGGCGGTATCCGCCATCTTCACCAGTTCTTCCACGGTTTCCGCGTCGTGGGGCACCAGGGAAATGCCGATGCTGGGGGTCACCACCAGTTCGTGGCCCTCGACGATAAAGGAGGTCTTCATCTCCTCCAGGATGCGGGCGGCGACGCCACCAGCGCTTTCCGGGCGATCGATATTGGTGAGCACCACGGTGAATTCATCGCCGCCGAGGCGGGAAATGCCCGGCACCTGGCCGGCGCCGTCGCTGCCGAACTTGGCCAGCACATCGCTGGCCCTCAGGCATTGGGACAGGCGCTCGGCCACCGCCCGCAACAGCTGGTCGCCAACGCCGTGGCCCAGGGAGTCGTTGATGCGCTTGAAGTTGTCCAGATCCATAAACAACAGGCCGAGTATTTTCTCCTCCCGCTTGGCCTTGTGGATCAGCCAGGTGAGTTGCTCCATAAACATCTGGCGATTGGGCAGGGAGGTGAGGCTGTCGTAGTAGGCCAGCTGACGCAATCGGCCCTCCGCCCGGGTCACCTTGGCCACCGCCTGGTTGAGTTCCTCGTTGCGCTTGGACAACTGCTCGGTGCGCTCCAGCACCCGCATATTGAGCAGCTTGTTATCGACGTCAATGCGGGATTTGTGGCTGTTGAGGGCGTCGATAATCAGGTTCAGGGTGGCCGACAGTTGCACCACCTCGCCAGAGCCGCTGACCCGCAGGGGCTTGTCCAGCTTGCCCACCGACACATCCCGGGCCAGCTCCGCCAGTCGCTTCAGGGGCGCGGTCATCAGCCGGGTGGCGAACAGGGTAAAGAGCATCAACAGCAGCAGGAACACCGCCAGCAGGGTTGACACCTGGCGGCCGTAGGGCAGCAGCGAGCCCCGCAACTCGACAAGGTCCAGATCCGCCTGTAGATAACCCACCAGCAGCTGGCTGTTGATCCGCGGGTAACCCGCGAGGGCCTCGCCATAGCGGGCGGTGTGGGCCGAGGTGGCGGCGGTATCGACCCTGGCGAACACGGGCACGGTGAACTCCAGGTAGTCCCGCCCCTGCCAGTGGATACTGCGCTGGAGAACCTGGCTGAGTTGCCGCTGGGACTTCAAGGTGAACTGGTCGCCGTGGCGATCGGCCACGGGAAGAGAGTCCCCACCACTGATGGCTGCTATCACCACCCCCTTGGGGTCGCGAAGGATGACCTGGCCGACCCCCGGCAGGTTGGCCAGAGCCTCCAGGTAATGATTCAGCACCTGCCGGTCCATAAAGTAGGAGGCCAGCTGAAAGGCCGCGTCATTGCCCGCAACCCATGCCAGCTGGTGGCTGATACTCGCCTTTTCCGCCTTGTACTTCTGCAGCACCAGCACCCCGCCCACCAGGCCACAGCCCACCAGGGCCATGGCCAGCACCAGAAGATTGATGTTGGCGGCAATGCTCATTCGTTTAAACATAGGGTGCCCTCACTCCAGGCATAACCTCCAGACCTGGAGAGCCTTGATCCATCGCTGTGCAAGACCCGGCAAAGATGAGCAGTTTCCCGGCGTTTGTAAAGCGCCAGCGGCGCCATTGGTCGATATCGCCGACCTCCGTCAAGAGGCCTTCAATTGCAGTGCGGCGCGCACACAGTCCAGTAGACCGTAGTCGTACCTGCCCTCCAGGGCGTCGTAAACCGGCTTCAGGCGGCCGTCGTCACTGTGCTCAAACGCGAACTCGATGGTCCGCAGCTCATCCGGACTCAACTCGCAAATATCCGCCAGCTCCAACTCGCCACTCTCAACCCCCCTGGCCAGATGGCGGTAGACGGTGGCCAGGGTCAAGTCCCGCTGGTGGGCAATGGCCAGGGGCGTCAGGCCCTGGCAGAGCAATGCGATGGACGCCGCGGCAGTGTCCGGCAGCGGGGCCGCCGGCTCGATGGTGGCGCGGATCGCCTCGACAAAGCGCTCGCCATAGGCCTCCAGCTTGCGCTGTCCGACGCCGGACACCAGGCGCATCTGGTCCAGGGTCAGGGGCTGGCGCTCGGCCATATCCGCCAGGGTGGCGTCGTGAAAAATCACATAGGCTGGCACCCCCTGCTCCTCCGCCAGGGTCTTGCGCAGGGCGCGCAGGGCGGTCCACAGTCGCCCCCCGCTGGGGAGCTGGGCGCCCCGAACTCCCCGACTCCGCACCTGGGCCGCCGGGGCCTGCTTGCGCAGCTCCAGGCGCTGCTCGCCCTTGAGCAGCGGGCGTGCGGTTTCGGTGAGCATAACGCTGCCGTGGCCCTCCACATCCACCCGCAAATAGCCGGCGGCAATGAGCTGGCGAAACAGACTGCGCCACTCGCTGGCGGTGTGCTCTCGGCCGATACCAAAGGTTGAAATCCGATCGTGGCCAAACTGAGTCACCCGCTCGTTGTTCTTGCCCTGAAGCACCTCGATCAGGTAGTTGACACCGAAACGCTGGCCGGTTCGATAGACGCAGGACAGGGCCTTCTGGGCCGCCACGGTGGCATCCCAGGTCTGGGGCGGGCTCAGGCAGTTGTCGCAGTTGCCACAGGGCTGGGGCAGGTCTTCGCCAAAATAGCGCAGCAGGGCCTGGCGGCGGCAGTGAACCATCTCACACAGGCCGAGCATGGCGTCGAGCTTGTGGCGCTCCACCCGCTTGTAGGCCTCCGCCGCGGTGGACATTTCCTGCATCTGACGCAGGGTAATGACATCCTGCAGGCCGTAGGACATCCAGGCATCGGCGGCCAGTCCGTCGCGCCCCCCGCGACCGGTTTCCTGGTAGTAGGCCTCGATACTCTTGGGCAGGTTGAGATGGGCGACAAACCGTACGTCCGGCTTGTCGATACCCATGCCAAAGGCAATGGTGGCGACAATGATCACCCCGTCGTCCCGCAGAAAGCGCTCCTGGTTGGCCTGTCTTGTTCGGGGGTCCAGTCCCGCGTGGTAGGGCAGCGCAGTCAAGCCCCTGGCACACAGCCAGGCGGCGGTTTCGTCCACTTTTTTGCGGGACAGGCAGTAGACGATCCCGGCTTCGTCCCGGTGCTCCCCGGTAATAAAGCGCAGCAACTGCTCCCGGGCATTGCCCTGGTTCTCGGCGATGCGGTAGCGGATATTGGGGCGGTCGAAACTGCTGATAAACAGCCGCGCCTCGTCCAGGGCGAGGCGCTGGACAATCTCTCCCCGGGTGCGGTCGTCGGCGGTGGCGGTGAGGGCGATGCGCGGCACCTGGGGGTAGCGCTCGTGGAGTACCGACAGGCGGATATACTCCGGGCGGAAGTCGTGGCCCCACTGGGCCACGCAGTGGGCCTCGTCGATGGCGAACAGGGCGATGGCAGCGGCGTCCAGCAGTTCCAGCATGCGCGGCATCAACAGCCGCTCGGGGGCCACATAGAGGAGGTCGAGTTCGCCGCGGACGAAGCTGGCCTCCACCGCCATGGCCTCCCCCTGATCCAGGCTGGAATTGAGGCACGCGGCCTTGACCCCCAGCTGCAACAGGGCACTGACCTGGTCCTGCATCAGGGCGATCAGCGGCGAGATAACCACCGCAGTGCCGGGCCTGACCAGGGCCGGCACCTGGTAGCACAGGGATTTGCCGCCGCCGGTGGGCATCAGCACCAGGGCGTCGCCGCCGGCAACCAGGTGGTCGACGATCTCCCCTTGATGGCTGCGAAATTCCGGGTAGCCAAACACCCCTCGCAGCACCGAAACGGCGTCCTGTTTCACTGTGGGCACGTCCATGGTCTGATCGAGCAGCTCCTGTGGTTGCGCTGGTTTGGCCCCTTGCGGCCGGCCCCGGCCAGCGGGCCTACCACATCAAGTCATCGGGAATTTGATAGGCCGCATAGGGGTCGTCCGCAGCCAGATCACTGGCGCTGCGGGTATTGTGCACCAGAATCGCCGACCCATCTCGCTGGGAGATTTTGTCCGCCACCGCGGCGGGAATCAATTCGTAGCCGTCGTCGAGCCTGGCGATGGCAATCAGCCCCCGCACCAGCTGGTCGTGCAGCTGGTGGGAGACATAGAGCTTTTTGATTTTGCGCTGATCGCTGAATTGGTAGGTGGCGTCCCCGTGGCCCCGGGGGATGCGGTTGCTGACGATCAACTGGCGGATCTGGGCCTGGATGGCCCTTTTATCCGCCTCCGCCTGGCGCTGGCGGTTGGTTTCCCGATCGCGCTCGGCCTTTTCCGCCTGGGCGCGCCGGGCCTGCTCCTTGGTCTCGTCCACAACCGGCTGGTTCTTGGGCTGTTGCTTGGTCTGCTTGTGCTTTTCCTGCTTGATTTTTTTGGCCTTGTTCTTGTCGATGACACCGGCCTTGAGCAGCTGATCCTGAAGACTTGCCATACGAGGACTCTTGGGGGTTGGACTGGGTTGGGGCTGTATTATCAATGATGGGCTCAGTAACTCAACCCCAAGCCCAACAGACCGCCGGCAGTTCTGCTGGTTGACACCAGGGGAATGCAACAGCGGCAGTCCGACAAAGGGGCGCGAACTCCCGCCCTCGGGGGACAACTTCAAGGGCGGGAGCAACGGGCAAAGCGGGGTAACGGGCAACCTGGCGGCAAGCCGTGGCGGGGATCGTTCAGGGTTTTACCGCCTTGATGGTTTTCACCACGTCCAGAAACAGATTGTTGACCTCTTTCACCTGGAAACCCGCAGCCATCACATTGGCCACCGTGTCCCTGTTCATCGCCGGGCCGAAGCGCTCGCTGAGCAGGGTCATAAAGTGCATCATCGGGCGGAACGGATAGTAGCGGCTTCCGGTGTGCTCAAACATCGCCAGCTGGCCACCGGGTTTGAGCACCCGCCGGAGGGACTTCAAGCCAGCGATGGGATCGGGTACCGAGCAGAAGGTACAGGAGGTGTAAATCTGATCGAAGCTGTTGTCGGCGAACTCGAGGTGGTGCACATCCATCACCCGGGCGTCGATGCTCCCGGGGTAGGCGGCGATGCGGGGCTGGGCCTGGGCCAGCATGTTGGGACTGATGTCGATGGCGGTGATGTCCCGCCCCGGGGGAAACGCCTGGATGTCCAGGCCGGTGCCCAGGGCGAGAAACAGAATCTTGCCCTCCATGGCGGCAAACAGCTGCTCCTTGAAGGGCTTCCAACGCAGTTCAGCACCGCGCCCGGCCATCAGGTCGAAGGTTTTTGCCGCCCTGTCCCATTTGCGCCTGGTGCTCTCATCCGCCATGGGACTGTCCCTCCAGCACCGACCTGCTGCCCCGCAGGCTGTGGTTGGCGATCCATACCGCGACGATGGCCAGCAGCCCACAGGCGCCCCCCAGGGCAGTGGCCGCAGGCCCGGAAAGGGGCGCCATGGCGCACCACATACCGATCACCATGCCGCTCAACATGCCCCCCAACATGGTGGGAATCATCACTTCCATGGCCCCGAGAAACACCCCCAGGGGCAAGAACAGCAAGCCCGCCAGCACCATGCCCAACACCATCATCACCACCATCGCCAGCCACATATTCCATCCCGGGCTCACCAGCAACCAGGTGATCCAGCCGACAAAAAGCCCCACCAGAATATTGGCCAGCAGATCGCCAATCACAAAATACAGCCTGTGGTCCATCCCCTATCCCCCACCATCAACGATCGCCAAACACCGGCGCTGGAATTAAAACCCTGTTGCCATAGGCCTGTCCAGTGCTAGCCTGAGGGGGATCGGGTGCATCTGTGATAGAACCATGGCAAACCCCAACCTGTTGTTACTGCCAGCGGACCTCGCCGCTGTGGCGCTGATTGACCAACACCTGGCCGCCGCCGGTGTGGCTGCGGAGCGCCTCGCGCTGGCGCCAGACGCAAAATCCCTCCACGGTTTTCGGGTGGCCGTGCGCAGCCTGCGGGCCCTGCTCAAAGCAAATAAGCCCTGGCTGGGGGACACCTTCCCCAAAACCTACCGGGATTCCCTGCGCCACCTGGCACACCGCAGCAACCCCCGCAGGGACCTGGATGTGCAAATCGCCTGGCTGGAGAAAATCGCCAACACCGCCAGCCTGCAACCCGGTCACCGCCAACTGCTGGCACTCCTGATCGCCCGCACCAGCGCCAACCCCCAGCAGGGCAAATCCCTGGCCGAGGAGTTCCGCGCCATCCACAGCAAGCTGAAGTTGCACCGACAGGGCCGCCCCACCCCACCCGGGGACGGGCCGCCCTACGGCAAGGCCCTGGCCAAACAGCTCACGAAAGCAGAGCGACGTTTCACCCAGCTGCTAAACGCGGTGCTCGACGGGGACCGCGACCAGCTCCACGAAGCCCGTATTGCCGGCAAGCGCCTGCGCTATCTGGTGGCGGCCGTGGCGGACCTGGCGGAGGACACCCGGCCACTGCTCAAAACCTTGAAAGACCGCCAGAAAACCCTCGGCAAGCTGCACGACTGCCGGGTATTTGCCGCCGCCCTGCCGACCCTCAGCGAGCCCCTTGTGGCGGACTGGCGAGACAGTGGCGGCGGAGCGGAAGACAGTCCACTGCCCGGCATTCAAGGCATCGCCAAGCGTCTCGCCAAACGGGAAAAAAAGCTGTGGCGGAGACTGGCCGTTGAAGCCGACAGGGGCGGCCAGAAGCAAATCACCGCAGCCACCCGGCGCCTCAGCAAGGGGCTGAAAGCCATGGTCCGGGAGGACCCGCGCCATTGCTGAAAGTGAGCCCCGGCGGGATTGGCAGCGGCGGACTGCATCGGGGGGGTGTCGTGGCAAACCTGGTGTACCATTACCAGCATTCACGCACGCCAACCACGGAACCCGATATGAGACCAGAGGCCTACGAGCTCGACCCCAGCAACTACCCCTTCACCCTGGATATCGCCACCCGCTACAGCGACATGGACGCCCACCAGCATGTCAACAATGTGGCCATCGCCCGCCTGTTTGAGGAATCCCGGCTCAGATTCGCCCTGTTTTCCCGGGCCAAGCCCGTCCATGAATTGCGTGAGCAAGCCCGGGTGGTGGCGGTATCCCTGTTGATCAACTACCTGGGGGAAGTGTCCTACCCGGAACCGGTGACCGTCGCCGTGGGTGTCAACCGTATCGGCACCTCCTCGTTTACCCTCAGCTGCCTGATGCTGCAACTGGGGAAACCTGTGGCCCACTCCCGGGCCACCCTGGTGCGCTCCGAGGGCAGCGGGGGCCTGCCCCTGCCGATGGAGATGGTGGAGGCCCTCACCCGCTGTTTGATCCGCCAAGGCTAGCCTGGAATTTTTGCATGCCGCGAATCCAGCGGTCGTGGTCGCTGGCCTTGCGCTGAAAGTAGTGGGCCACCCCGGGGTGGGGCAGCGCCAGAAAATGCTCCTCGCGGATGGCTTCCAGGGCGCACTCGGCAACCGCCTCCGGGGTCACCAGGCCGTCGCTGGCGACGCTGGCCACATTGTCCAGGCTGTCCAGCATGGGGGTGTTCACCCCCTGGGGGCAGAGGGCGGTGACCCCCAAACCCTGGCCCCCGTGGCTGATGGCCAGCCACTCGGCAAAAGCCAGGGCGGCGTGCTTGCTGACGGTGTAGGGAGCACTGCCGATCTGGCTGAGGAGGCCGGCGGCGGAAACGGTGTGGAGAAAATAGCCCCGGCCCCGGGCCAGCATGGAGGGCAGGCAGGCGGCAGCGGCATGAACATGGGCCATCAGGTTGACCTCCAGGGACAGCTGCCAATCCTTGGCGGAGGCATCGGCGCCAGCGCTGACAAAGACCCCGGCATTGGCGCAAAACAGGTCGATGCGGCCATACGCCCCCACCACCCTGTCCACCTGACGCCGTATGGCCTCCGCGCTGGAGACGTCGCAGGTGTCGTGGGCAACCGCTACGCCAGTCAACTCCGCTGCCAGAACCTCCAGGGGCCCTGGATGCAGGTCCAGCAGCAACATGAACTCCGGCTGGCAGCGGGCAAAGCGGCGGGCCAGGGCGGCGCCGATACCACCGCCGGCGCCGGTGATGATGATGGTTTTGTTGTCCAGTTCCAATTTTGTTCTCCCCTCTGTTCGCCCGGAGGACCGGGCTCCTACACCATTCTACCGAGCCCCGCAAAAACTGCCCGCAGGAGATCACTCCGTGAGCGAACGGCGGTGGCACCCAACCGGCTATGGCCACATCGGCCAACCCCGTTCGCCCGGGGACCGGGCTCCTACACCATTCTACCGAGCCCGGGGAAAACTGCCCGCAGGAGATCACTCCGTCAGCGAACGCCGGTGGCACCCAACCGGCTATGGGCATATCGGCCAACCCCGTTGGCCAGCACATCGAGTAGGGTGAGGCGTCACCGCCTCATCCCTCTCACAGAACCGTACATA
>CAZWUP010000101.1:0-9245 GCA_964637045.1 uncultured Porticoccaceae bacterium
ACGGCAAAGGGGGCAAGGTCACCCATGTGCTGCCCGGCAATCGGGAGTTTGTCCCCGGCGACCGCATTGCCCGCCCGGGGGGCGGTGGCAGTGGCAGTGGCGGCAGTCCCGACGGAGAGGGGCTCGACGACTTCGTTTTCGAGATCAGCCAACAGGAGTTTCTCGATTTTCTGTTCGAGGATCTGGCGCTGCCCAACCTGGCCAAGCAGCAGCTGAGCGGAGTCGAGGAGTTCAAGAACAGGCGTGCCGGGTTCAGCCCGGTGGGCAAGCCCGGCAATATCGATGTGCCCCGCTCCATGCGCGCAGCCCTGTCCAGGCGCATTGCCCTGACCGCCGGCAAGCGTCGCCAGGTGGAGGAGCTGGAGGCCCAGTTGGCAGCCCTGGGGGAGGGGGACGACAGCTTCACCCGGGAGCGGCGCACGGATCTGGCCGCCCGCATCGCCGAGCTGCAGCGGCGGATCGAGCGGGTGTCCTTTATCGACGATTTCGACATTCGCTACCGGCGCTACGAAAAGGTTCCCGTGCCGCGGGCCCAGGCGGTGATGTTCTGCCTGATGGATGTCTCCGGGTCCATGGATCAGGCCACCAAGGATCTGGCCAAGCGGTTCTTTATTCTTCTCTACCTGTTCCTGTCCCGCAATTACACCAGAATTGAGGTGGTGTTTATTCGCCACCACACCAGCGCCAAGGAGGTGGACGAGGAGGAGTTCTTCTACTCCCGGGAATCCGGTGGCACCGTGGTGTCCAGCGCCCTCAAGCTGATGGCCACTATCATCGCCGCCCGCTACCCTGTGAGTCAGTGGAACATCTACGGTGCCCAGGCCTCGGACGGCGACAACTGGCCGGAGGACAACGGCCAGTGCGTCACCTTGATGCAGCAGTTGATCCCCCAATTGCAATACTACGCCTATATCGAGATCGCGGAGGTTGGCGAGCATCCCCTGTGGCAGGCCTACGCCAGTGTTCGCCCGCGCTTTGCCGACCGTTTTGCGATGCAGCATATTACCGGGCCCGCCGATATCTACCCGGTGTTCCACGAACTGTTCCGGAAGCAGGGGTCATGAGGGCTACAGCGGCGGCCACAGGAATCATCGACAGGGGCTCGGAATGGACCTTTGCCATGCTCGAGCAGTACGAGCGGGAGATTGCCCGCATTGCGGCGGACTTCCGCCTCGACACCTATCCCAACCAGATCGAGGTGATCAGTTCGGAGCAGATGATGGATGCCTACGCCTCCTCCGGGATGCCCATCAACTATCACCACTGGTCATTCGGCAAGCGCTTTATCCAGGTGGAAAACCAGTACCGCCGCGGCGCCCTCGGGCTGGCCTACGAGATCGTCATCAATTCCAATCCCTGTATCGCCTACCTGATGGAGGAAAACACCAGCACCCTCCAGGCCATGGTGATCGCCCACGCCTGCTTCGGCCACAATTCATTTTTCAAGAACAACTACCTGTTTCGCACCTGGACCGACGCCGAGTCCATCATCGACTATCTGGTGTTTGCGCGAAAATTTGTCCGCGACTGCGAGGAGCGCCACGGGGTGGAAGCGGTGGAGGCGGTGCTCGACGCCTGCCACACCCTGATGGATCACGGGGTGGACCGCTACAAGCGGCCCTATCCCATCTCCATGGAAGAGGAGGAGCGCCGCCAGCTGGACCGGGAGGAGCATCTCCAGCGCCAGGTCAACGACCTGTGGCGCACCATCCCGGTGGTGGTCAAAGACACCGGGGAGCAGAGTGCGGAAGTGGTGTTCCCCAGCGAGCCCCAGGAAAACCTGCTCTATTTTATCGAAAAGAATGCACCCCTGATGGAGCCCTGGCAGCGGGAAATCCTCCGCATCGTGCGCAAGTTTTCCCAGTATCTCTATCCCCAGCGCCAGACCAAGGTGATGAACGAGGGCTGGGCCACCTTCTGGCACTTCACCATCGTCCAGCAGATGTACAGCGAAGGCCTGGTGAGTGACGGCTTTATGCTGGAGTTTCTCCAGCACCACACCAATGTCGTCTACCAGCCGCCGTTCGACGCCCCCCACTTCTCGGGCATCAATCCCTACACCCTGGGTTTTGCCATCTTCCGGGACCTGCGGAGGATCTGTGAACAACCCACAGAGGAGGACCGCCGGTGGTTTCCCGAGCTGGCCGGCAGCGACTGGCTGACGACCCTGCATTTCGCCATGGCAAATTTCAAGGACGAGAGTTTTATCCTGCAGTACCTGTCGCCCCGGGTGATTCGCGACTTGCGGCTCATTGCCCTCAGCGACGACAGCGACACCGACAGCCTGCTGGTCACCGCCATCCACAACGACGCCGGTTACCAAACCATCCGCGAGCAGCTCGCCAACCTCTACAACCTCGGCGACAACCAGCCCAATATTCAGGTGAGCCGGGTCAATATCCGCGGTGACCGCGCCCTGATCCTGCGCCACGACATGCACAATCGGCGACCCCTGAAGGCGGCGGAAGCGGCGGAAGTGCTCAAGCACCTGCACCAGTTGTGGGGCTTTGACGTCCATCTGGAGTCCGTGCTGGACGGCGCGGTGGTGGCCAGCTATCGGTGTCCGCCCGCGGCGGACGCGGACTGAGGCGGGCGCCCGGGTCCTCGGGGATGGATGGCGACGGAGTCAGAGCCGGGGGCGACGGGGTCCTCGCCGGGCTGCGCCGGTGCATCCGCGCCCACAGCCTTGCCGACGAGGACAGGGTGCTTTCAGCCCTCCTGCCCCTGGCGGAGGGGGGCGGTGGCGGCGCGCCACTGGCGGATGCCCTCCACCTGGTGGAAGTCATCCGCCGCCGGCGGATCCACAGGGTGGGTGTGGAGGCGCTGCTCAATGAATACTCCCTCGCCAGCGCGGATGGCCTGGTCCTGATGCGTCTCGGCGAGGCCCTGCTGCGGGTTCCGGACACCGCCACCGCCGACCGCTTGATTGCCGATGTCCTGCCGGAGGGCGACTGGGCCGCCCACATCGGTGGCGGGCGCCACTGGTTTATCACCACCTCTGCCTGCCTGCTGTGGCTGTGCGCCCGCCTGGTGGACGGGCGGAGGCACGGCCTACCCCGCCGGCGCCAGCCGCTGTTGGGCAGCCTGGCGCAGCCACTGGTTCGGAGCATCCTGTACGGGGCCGTCGCTCACATGGGCGGCCATTTCGCAATGGCCTCCACTATTGGCGATGCCCTGGTGCGCGCCCGCAAATTGGAGGCCAGGGGCTTCCGCTACTCCTATGACATGCTCGGTGAGGGGGCCCGCACCGCGACCGATGCCCGGCGTTATCTGGACAATTATCGGCTGGCCATCGATGCCATAGGCGCGGCGGCCGGCGGGCGGGGCCCGGTGTCTGGACCGGGAATTTCGGTGAAGCTGTCCGCCCTGCACCCCCGCTATGACGCCTCCCAGCAACGGCGGGTACTGGCTGAGCTGGCCCCGCGCCTGGAGCAATTGGCGCTGGCGGCCAAGGCCTGGAATATTGGCCTTACCGTGGATGCGGAGGAGGCGCGGCGCCTGGAGTTGTCACTGGATGTCTGCGAGCGGGTCTTTTCCTCCCCGGCCCTGGCGGGCTGGGAGGGCTTCGGGATTGCGGTCCAGGCCTGTCAGAAGCGGGCGCTGCCGGTGATCGACTGGTGTCGCGCCCTCGCCGAGGGCCAGGGTCGCCGCCTGGCGGTGCGCCTGGTGAAAGGGGCCTACTGGGACAGCGAAATCAAGTACGGGCAACAACAGGGGCTCGACGATTACCCCGTGTTCACCCGCAAACAGGCCACCGACGTCTCCTATCTGGCCTGTGCCCGCCGCCTGCTGGCATGCCGCGACTGGCTGTATCCCCAGTTTGCCACCCACAATGCGGCCACCGTCACCGCCATTCTGGCCCTGGACACCAGTCGCCAGGGCTACGAATTCCAGCGCTTGCAGGGCATGGGGGAGGCCCTCTACCGGGAGCTGGGCAGCGCCTGGGGCATGCCGTGCCGCATCTACGGTCCCGTGGGGAGGCACGGGGACCTGCTGTCCTACCTGGTGCGCCGGCTGCTGGAGAACGGGGTCAACAGCTCCTTTGTCAACAGGGTTCTCGACCCCGCCACACCCGCCGCGGCGCTGGTGGAGGATCCGGTGGCGCAGCTTCGCGCCCTGGCTTCCCGGCGCAATCCCGCGATTCCCCGGCCCGCCGAGATCTACGGTGCGGGGCGGCGCAATGCCCGCGGCGCTGACCTCGGCGACCCGGGGGTGCTGGCGGAACTCCGGCAGGCGGTGGTGAGCCAGCGGGAGCAGGGGAAGAGGGAGCAGGGGAAGGGAGAGCAGGGTGCCGGCGGTCTCCCCGTGTACAACCCGGCCAACTCCCGGGACCTGGTGGGCAGCCACCCGGGCTACGCCAGTGGGGCGGATATGGTGGCGGCGCTCAGCGCCGCCGATGCCGCCTTCGCCAGCTGGAGCCAAACCCCGCTGGCCGCGAGGAGCAGCCTGCTCGAGCGCTTTGCCGACAGCCTGGAACGCCGGCGCGACGAATTCCTGGCCCTCTGCGTCAGGGAGGCGGGCAAGACCCTGGCCGACAGTCTGGCGGAAATTCGCGAAGCGGTGGATTTCTGCCGCTATTACGCCCGGCAGGCGGAGGAGGTTCTCGCCGTCGGACAGTACCGGCCCCGGGGGGTGCTGTTGTGTATCAGCCCGTGGAATTTCCCCCTGGCGATCTTCGTCGGCCAGGTGGTGGCGGCCCTGGTGGCCGGCAATACCGTGGTGGCCAAGCCGGCGGAGCAGACCTCACTGGTGGCGCGGCGGGCGGTGGACCTGCTGCTGGGGTGTGGCCTGCCCCCCGGCGCCCTGCAGCTGTTGATATCCCCGGGGCCGCCGGTGGGCGAACAGCTGCTTGGCGACCCCCGTCTTCGGGGGGTGCTGTTTACCGGGTCGGTGGCGACGGGCCAGTGGCTCAACCGGGCCCTGGCCCAGCGCCCCGACTGTCCGCTGCCCCTGATAGCGGAAACCGGCGGCCAGAACGCCATGGTTGTCGACGCCACGGCACTCCCGGAGCAGGTGGTGGACGACGTCATCCGCTCGGGATTTCTCAGTGCCGGACAGCGCTGCTCCGCGCTGCGGGTGCTGTTTTTACCCGTCGCCATCGCGCCCCGGGTGATCGCCATGCTGAAGGGTGCGATGGCTGAATTGTACATTGGCGACCCCGCCCAGCCCAGTACCGATGTGGGGCCGGTTATCGATGCCCGGGCCCTCGCCAGGCTCGACGATCATCTGGCCTACCTGGAAAAACACGGCCAGCTGTTGTACCGCTGCGAGCTGCCCGCGAGGTGCACGGACGGCCATTTTTTTGCCCCGCGATTGTATGAGATAGAGCACCTGTCGGTGCTCAAGGCCGAGGTGTTCGGTCCGGTGGTCCACGTCGTCCGCTACCGCGACGGTGAGCTGGCGCAGGTGATCCAGCAGATCCACGCCACCGGCTATGGCCTGACCCTGGGCATCCACAGCCGCAACCCGGTGCTGGGGGATTACCTCGCCCGCCAGCTCCGGGTGGGCAATGTCTATATCAACCGGGACATGATCGGTGCCGTGGTGGGCGTTCAGCCCTTCGGCGGTCGCGGCCTGTCGGGCACCGGCCCCAAGGCCGGCGGCCCCCACTACCTGCCCCGCCTGGTGGAGTTCACCGCCGAGCCTGCTCCGGAACCGGTGTGGCCGCCGCTGTCAATCCCGCCCGAGGACACCGTTGCCCCACCACGGGCTGCCGTGCCACTGGCCACTGGGGTTGGGCTCGCAGAGCTGGCGCCGGCAGGGGAGGCCTGGGGGGCCGTGGCGGCGGCCAACCGCCGGGATATCCTCCTCGGGGTCCTCGCCAAGCTGGGGCAGCGGGGATTGGTGCCGCCCCAGTGGTTGGGGGCCCTGGCGGACAGGCTCCAGCACGCCGCGGCCCTGCTGGAGGGGGCCGCTGTCCTGCCGGGTCCCGCGGGAGAGAGCAACCGGCTGGTTGTGGAGAGCACTGGCGTGGCGCTGTGTCTGGTGACCGGTCCCACAGAGCTGTGGCACTGGCTCGGGGGGCTGATGACGGCGCTGGCGGCAGGGAACCCGGTGCTGGCGCTGGCCACCGGGCCAGTGCTGGAGGTGGCGGTGGTGTGCCACAGGATTTTCGCCCGGGCGGGGTTGCCGGCGGCGGTGGCGACCCTGGACAGCCCGGGACAACTCCAGGTGTTGATCGCTGATCCCCGCCTGGCAGCGGTGCTCCTCGCCCCCGGCAGCGCCTGGCGGCCCGCCCTGGCTCGCCTGCTCGCGGCCCGGGATGGCGCCATCCTGCCCCTGGTGTGCGAGCCGCCGGGAGCGGCGCTGGTGATGCGGCTGGTGAGGGAGAAGACCGTGACCAACAATACCGCGGCCATCGGCGGCAATGCGGCGTTGCTGATGGCCGCTGCCGGGGCCAGCAGTGATCCAGTTGGCAGTTGACCCGCCGTCTGCCGCGTCTGGCTGTTGGTTATTTGGCGGCGGTTGAGCTATAGATTGGGAGGTATTGCCAAGCCCGCGGCTTTGGCGCATCCACTCCCGTCCCAGTCCAGTCTGATATATCCGGAGTATGCCATGAGCGATCAGCCTCCCAAACACTACCTGCAGGTCAAGGAGCAACACCCCAAGTACATCGAGGCAGTGGAGGCCCTGGGCCGGGTGCTCAGGGAAGAGGGACCTCTGGATGAGGTGACGATTCAATTGATCCAGCTGGCGTCGGCGGTGGCGATTCGCTCCGAGGGCGCCGTCCACAGCCACGTCCGGCGCGCCCTGCACTCCGGCGCGAGCCCGGATCAGATTCACCACACCATCGTGTTGCTCACCAGCACCCTGGGTTTCCCCACGGTGATGGCGGCCCTGAGCTGGGCTGACGACGTCATCTGGAATCCCCGGGAGTAGGCTTGCCCTGTCGGCAGTTGCCGGCCATTTGCAAGGACCTGGGGGTGCGGTACTGGTTGCCAACTTCTGTGGCGGATTGAACGCCGGGCCCCTTTGGCGGTCGTAGCCACAGGAGTATGATGTATCGGTGCCGCCTGATCGGCTTCTGAAATGCCAGCGAGGTAAATGTGAAAGTCGTTGTTTCGATTTTGTTCCTGTCAGTTGTCCTCAGTGGTTGTACCACCATCCCCGCGGCGGTGGACCGCCCCCTGGCCGAGCCGCAGCCCGAGCCGGCCCAGGTGCAGCGGGATCCGGACCAGTACCGCGGCCAGGTGGCAAGATGGGGCGGCAGCATCATCGCCGTCGAGAACACCCGGGATGCCAGCGTGGTGGAAGTGGTCGCCCGGCCCCTGCAGAGCAACAGTCGCCCCGATGAAGGGGGCATGAGCCCGGGCCGTTTTGTGATTGTCACCCACGGCTTTCTCGACCCCGAGATTTTTACCCCGGGCAAGGCCATTACCGCGGTTGGGACCCTGGACGGCATCCAGGTGAGAAAGGTCGGCGAGTACGAGTACAGCTACCCGGTATTGCGCGCCGAGGGCTACCACCTGTGGGCGCCCCGGCCTGAGCGCAGGGTCCACGATCCCTATTGGGACCATCCCTGGGGCTACCCCTACGGGCCGAGCCCCTACTGGCGGCATCCCTATTATTACCCCTATTATTTCTGGTGATGGGCCAGCCCCGCTGGTCCTCGGCAGCCCCGGGCAGGGGGTTGGCCGCGCTGCCATTACAGCCCTGTAGGCCAAGGAATTTGTCATGTCCGTTCGTCTAATCCTGGTTTCTCTCTGCGCCCTGCTGCTGGTGGGCTGCGCCACAGGCCCCGGTTTTTCCGGGGATCACATCAATCTCGATCTGCAGCCGCGGGGCGCTCTGGCAGCGGACGCTGCGGTCAGGGGTCAGACGGTGTTGTGGGGTGGTCGCATTATCCAAACCGTGCCCGAGGAAGGGGTCACCACGGTGGAGGTGCTGGCGTTTCCGCTGCGCGGCAACCAGCAGCCAAACACCGGCATGGAGTCCCAGGGGCGGTTCCTGGTTGTTCATCCCGGTTATCTGGAGCCGGCGGATTTCAGCGCCGACCGGCTGATCACCGTAGTGGGTACCCTGGAGGCTTCCCGCTCCGGCCAGGTGGGGGAGGCGGAGTACCGCTACCCGGTGGTGCGGGTGGACAGCCTGCACCTGTGGCCACTGCAGCGGGAGCAGAGTGAACCCAGGGTGCACTTTGGTATCGGGGTCGGTATTTCCCGGTAGGGGTGGCCCCCGGCATCCCTATTTCCCCTCCTCCACCACCGGCAGGTACTGGCGCTCGGCAATCAGCTGGGCCCAGGCCAGGGGGCTCAGCTCCGAGTTGGCGAACACCCCCACGGCAACGGTCGCGGCACCGGTGAAGAGCGGTGGCAGCAGCAGCAACCAGGCGGTCTCCCGCCAGCCGCGGGAGGGGATATGTTCCCGGGGCCAGCGCAGCGGCATTTTGCACAGCCAGGTGCGCCACAGGATGGGCAGAAAATAAGCGGCGTTGAGGGCGCTCGACGTCCACAGCACCCACACCGCCCAGTCCATGCCCGCCTCCTCCGCACCACCGGTCAACCAGTGTTTGCTAATGGCGCCGGCGGTCAGGGGGGCCCCCATCAACCCCAGGGCGGCAATGCTAAAGGCAAGGGTGGTGAGGGGCATGCGCCGGCCGGCGCCGTTCATCTCCCTGATGCCGTGGATACCCAAGGTCTCGGCGTAGTTGCCGGCACAGAAAAACAGGGTGATTTTCATGATCCCCTGGTGCACCAGGTGAACCAGGCCGCCGATGGTGCCCATGGGGCCGAACATGGCGATGCCGAGGACGATGTAGGACACCTGGCTCACCGTGGAGTAGGCCAGTCGCTTCTTGAGGTCGGACTGGAACAGGGCCAGCAGGCTGCCCCAGACAATGGTCACCCCGGCGATTGCCGCCAAGGGCGCCAGCAGATCCAGGGACTGGGCGAACTCGATGCCGTAGATTTCGTAGACGATGCGCACCATGCCAAAGGCGCCGGCCTTGACCACCGCCACCGCGTGGAGCAGGGCGGACACCGGCGCCGGCGCCACCATGGCCTGGGGCAGCCAGCCGTGGAGGGGGACGATGGCGGCCTTGACACCAACCCCGGCAATCAGCAGCAGGAAGATCACTTTCAGTTGTCCGGCGTAGGCTCCCCCCAGGCCTTCCAGGATGCCGGCACGGACAAAATCCGTGTGGCCGACCAGGTTGTGCAGCCAGACAATGCCGGTGAGCAGCAGGGTGCCTCCCACCAGGGTATAGGCCAGGTAGATAGTGCCCCCCCGCATCGACCTGGGGGTGC
>CAZWUP010000102.1:0-9222 GCA_964637045.1 uncultured Porticoccaceae bacterium
AACCCTTGGCCTCGGCACTGAGGGGGATGCTGTTGGTAACCACCAGGGTGTCCAGGGAGGAACCATTGATATTATCTATGGCCTGACCGGACAGCACCGGGTGGGTGCAGTAGGCCACCACCTGCTTGGCGCCATTGTCCTTGAGGGCATTGGCGGCGTTGCACAAAGTACCGGCGGTGTCGATGATGTCGTCGATAAGCAGGCAGGTGCGGCCAGCGACATCGCCGATCAGGTTCATCACCTCGGCCTTGTTGGCTTCCGGGCGGCGCTTGTCGATGATGGCCAGGTCACAGTCCAGCTGCTTGGCCATGGCGCGGGCGCGAACGACGCCGCCAATATCCGGGGAAACCACCATCAAGTCCTGGTAGTTCTGGCGCTCGATGTCCGCCAGCAACACCGGGGTACCGTAGACGTTGTCCACTGTGCAGTCAAAAAAGCCCTGGATCTGCTCCGCGTGAAGGTCGACAGTGAGCACCCGGTTGACGCCGACCTTGGTAAACATGTCGGCCACCACCTTGGCGCTGATGGGAACCCTCACCGAGCGTACCCGGCGGTCCTGGCGAGCGTAGCCAAAGTAGGGCACCACGGCGGTGATGCGGCCGGCGGAGGCGCGCCGCAGGGCGTCGGCCATGAGCACCAGCTCCATGATATTGTCGTTGGTGGGCGCACAGGTGGGCTGGATGATAAACACATCCTGACCGCGCACATTCTCCTGAATCTGGATATTGATTTCGCCGTCGGAGAACTTGGCAACCAGCGCCTTGCCGGGAGAAAGACCGAGGGTGCGGGCAGTTTCTTTAGCAAGGTCCGGGTTGGCGTTCCCGGAGAAAACCATCAGATTAGCCACGGCGCGATCCTGGTGAGTTTTGCAGTAACCGAAAAGTTGGCTGGGGTGGAAGGACTCGAACCTTCGAATGACGGGATCAAAACCCGTTGCCTTAGCCACTTGGCGACACCCCAGTATTATGAACTCTCTGCCAGCGCAGTATGGGCCGGAGAGACATTGACGCCGCTGGCGACAAAGCCTTCCCACTGGCCAGGCATACTGTCTAGTACACGCCGTGCGGCGGACTGGCTGTCAAACCTGGCAAACAGACAGGAACCCGTTCCCGTCATCTGTGCCGGGGCAAAATTGTCAAGCCATTGCCTGGCTTTGCCGACCTCAGGGTAGAGCGCTTCCACCACTGCCTGACAGCTGTTTCTGCCACCTGCCTCGAGAAAGGCGCGTATTGTGATGGCAAGATCATTCCTTGTCAATTCCCGGTGGGAAAAGATTTCCCCCGTATCTACCCGGCAGCCTGGATAGAGTACGAGGTACCAGCACTCGGGCAATTCCAGGGCCACCAGTTGATCGCCGACCCCCTCGGCCCAGGCACTGTGGCCGTGTACAAACACCGGCACGTCCGCCCCCAGCTGAAGGCCGATAGCTGCCAGCTGGTGAAGGTCCAGGCCCAGATTCCACACCTTGTTGAGACCCAATAAGGTGGTGGCGGCATCCGAACTGCCGCCACCGAGACCCGCGCCGGAGGGCAGCCGCTTGACGAGACGAATTCGCGCCCCCAGAGGGGTGGCGCTGAACCTTTGCAGGGCCAGTGCGGCTCGGTAGACCAGATTATCCTCCACAGGCACCCCGGGCAGCTGGGCATCCAGGGTGATGGCACCGCCGGCATCGCTGTCGAACCTCAGCTCATCCCCATGATCCAGCAACTGAAAGACGGTTTGCAGCAGGTGGTAGCCGTCCCTGCGGCGACCGATGATATGCAGGAAGAGGTTGAGTTTGGCGGGTGCGGGCAGGATCAAGGTCATGGCAAAACCCGCTATTCGGCGCGCCAGGTGTTGATCACCAGAGTAAAGGCGTAGGGGCCACGGCTGCCGCGGATCCGGCCCGGCAGGACCCAGCTGTCGACCTCGCTAAAGTCACTGAACACCAGGCTCCAGCCCTGCTGCTCAAGGCTGGCCAGGCGACCATCGGCGGCCCTCGTCAGCTTGTCCACCCGGGTGTCGGGCGCAGGCAGCCCCTTGATCCACCACGCCATTTCTGACACCGGGAAAGCCCAGCCAAACAACCACTCGGTGAGTTCCTCTCCCGTGGCGGCGGCGATATCCTCGCGCCCACTTTGACTGAGAATGGCGTGATCCCGATCGCCGACAATGCGGGTGGAGGCGGCGCCGAAGGGGCCGTTGAGCTGCAACTGGTAGGCACTGCCGCGCTGCACCCAGTTGACCCAGGCACTGCCATTTTTCTCCGGGCTGCGAAATCCCAGCTTGCCGTCCATGCGCCACGAGGACAAAGCGCCGGGATCGGCAGCCTCACCGGGGAGCGATACGGGGGGCCGGGAGGCGCAACTGGCCATGAGTACCGCCACCGCCACGATTGTCCACAGCCGACATTGTCCGGAAAACATCACCCCACTCACCACCGACTCACTGCTTGACCCCGTCGGCCACCGGCAGGGAATCGAGCAAGACCTGCTTGCGCTCCGGAACCAAGCGATCCAGAGTCTCCAGCAAGGTCGCATCCCCGGGGCTGTTGGCCAAACCCTTGCGCCATACTTCCTCGGCCTCCTCGACATTGCCCGCCGTCCACAGGGCCTCGCCAAGGTGTGCGGCGACTTCGCCGTCGGGGAAGGCGTCAAAGGCCTGGCGCAGATAGGTCAGTGCCCGCTCCACCTCCCCCAGGCGAAAGTAGGCCCAGCCAAGGCTGTCCTGAATGGCCGGATTGTCCGGCTCCAACTGATGGGCTAGCTCAATCAGGGCCAGGGCTTCGCGGTACCTGTCGGTGAGATTGAGCATGCTGTAGCCCAGGGCGTTGAGGGCTGTGGCATTGTTCTCGTCCACCTCGAGGATGGCACGCAAATCAGCCTCCACAGCGGCCATGTCCTCCTGTTTGGCGCTGATGATGGAGCGGACGTAGCGCAGATTGAGGGTGTCCGCCTCCGCAGCAATGGCGGAACTGAGCATATCGTAGGCCTCGTCCAGGCGATCCTGGCGCATCAGCAACTCAGCCTCCATCTGATACAGATTCTCCCGCACTGCCGGATAGATGGCCCGCAGGGTGGACAGGTGCTCTCTGGCAGCGGACATATTGTCGTGTTCGGTGAGCAGCTCGGCGACCCGCATCGCGGCCGGCAACAGATTCTGGCCGTCCTTCACTTGGCGATAGCGATACACCGCCTCTTCCGGCTGGCCCCGCTCTTCGGCAATCTGGCCCAGCTGAAACTGGGCGTCACTGACCCGCTTGTCGAGTGCCAACAACCTTTCGAAGGTGATCTGGGCCTGCTCCAGCTGGTTCAACTCCTTGTCCGCCAAGCCCAGGGAAAAAAGAATATTGACATCTTCCGGGTACTGGCGGCTGAGAATCTCGATCTGCTGGCGGGACTTCGCAAGGTCCGTCTCGGACAAAAATCGTGCATACTGTAGCCGCAGACGCTTGCTTTCCGGGAGTTTTTTAAGGGCGTTGCGCAGCGATTTGAGCGCCTGGCTGGTGTCACCCAGGGCGTGCAGCAGCTGGGCCTGGAGCAATTGCCCTGTTTCGTTGCCCGGCTCCAGGGCCACCAGCTGCCCAACGGTGGCCAGGCTGTCCTCCAGCAGTTCCAGCTGGCGCAACAGCATCGCCTTGCCCAGTAGCAGGCCGGGGTTTTTCGGGTGCTCCGCCTCCAATTCCTCATAGAGAGTCAGCAGCCGCTGCTTTTCCTCAATGGGGGAATCCTGGGCAAAGGCGGCGAGGGACTGCAGATAGTCATCATCGCCGGTGAGGAGCAGAAACTCCCCGTGGGGGAAGGCCTCCACCACCCGACCCGAACTGGCCAGATGGAAGGTAAGCAGGCGGCGCACCTCGATATTCTCGGGCTCCACCTGGGACCACAGTTCGGCAAGGTCGAGCACCACATCGGGGCGGCGCATAAAGGTGGCAATATGGATGGCGCGCTCGATCACCCCGGGATCCCGGGTTTCATGGGCCTGAATGGCATAGATCTCCAGGGCCGGCTCGACCTGATCCCGGATGCCGGCAAACTCCGCCAGCAGCAGTTCGTAAAGGGTGGCGGTGGCGAATGGCCGCACCGGGGGCTGGTCGACGGCACTGGCTTCGGCAACCACTTCGGCTGCGATGGTCGGTGCCGAGGGGGTGGAAACACAGCTGGAGACGAGCAGGGAAACCGCCAACAGCAAGGCTGTTGACGTGCTCGGAGTGGGGGCCGGGTGTGGACTCATAGGGACGGCTGAAGGCATAGGGTGACTACATGTTGTGGTCCATTGTATCAGTTCTGATGACAGAGGCTGTCTAAATATTGGAAAATGTAGGGGTTTACCAGTGGCGACCCCCTGCCCGTCGGCAGCAACCCGTCAGTGTTGGACCGGCAGCCCGCGCCGAAATTCACCTGTGTCCTCAGAGGCAACTGATCGTTCAATGCATGTAATTGCCTTCGGCATCAATCATCAGACCGCCGCGGTGGATATTCGGGAGAGGATTGCCTTTTCTCCGGAGGACATGGCCACGGCCCTCAATGCCGCCCTGGAGGACGCCCTGGTGGATGAGATCGTCATCCTGTCCACCTGCAATCGCACCGAACTCTACGCGGCTGTCGCCGATCCCGGTATCGACCTCAAGCAGTGGCTGGCCGACTATCAGAAGCTGGACTCCCAGGTCCTTGCCGACTGCACCTATACCTTCACCGACGACGCCGCCATCCACCATATGATGAGGGTCGCCTGTGGCCTCGACTCCCTGGTGCTCGGGGAGCCCCAGATTTTCGGCCAGGTAAAGTCCGCCTTTGCCGTGGCCAGGGACACCGGTGCCGTGGGTAGCTTGCTCAACCAGGCGTTCCAGTACTGCTTCTCCGTCGCCAAGCGGGTGCGGTCGGAAACCGCCATTGGCGAGAATCCGGTCTCTGTGGCCTATGCTGCGGTGAGCCTGTCGCAACAGATCTTCAGCGACCTCTCCAGTGTCGACGCCCTGCTGATCGGTGCCGGAGAGACCATCAACCTGGTGGCCCAATACCTTCAGCAGAAGAACGTGCGCAGCATCACAGTTGCCAATCGCACCCTCAGCCGCGCCGAGGAGCTGGCCAGCATGTACAACGCCAAGGCCATTCTGCTGGCGGATATCCCCGATCATTTGTGGCGCGCCGATATGGTCATCTCCTCCACTGCCAGCCAACTGCCCATCCTCGGCAAGGGTGCCGTGGAATCTGCCCTCAAGCGCCGCCGCCACCGGCCCATGTTTATGGTGGACATCGCCGTGCCCAGGGATATCGAACCCGAAGTGGCCAAACTCAGCGACATTTATCTCTACACCGTCGACGACCTGCGGGAAGTCATCGAAGAGAATCGCCGCAGCCGGGAAAGCGCCGCCAGGAGCGCCGAATCCATCATCGTCGAAAGTGTTGAAACCTGGCGCAAGCAGGCCCGCACCCTAAGTGTGTCCAGCACCATCCGGGCCTTTCGCCGCACCGTGGAGGAGCTTCGCGACGCCGAACTGGAAAAGGCCCTCGCCGCCCTCCACCGCGGCCAGCCGCCGGAAGAGGTTCTCACCGGCCTCGCCAGGGGGCTGACCAACAAACTCCTCCACACCCCCACCACAAAACTCAGGAAGGCGGGCGAAGAGGGCCGCGAGGATCATATTCGCGCCGCCCACGAACTCTTCAACCTGCCTGGGGACAACCGGAACAACGAATGAAAGCATCCATCAGTGCCAAGCTGGAGCACCTCAGCGAACGCTACGAAGAGGTGGGCCATCTCCTCGGCAACGCCGAGATCATCGCCAACCAGGACAGGTTTCGCGCCCTGTCCCGGGAATATGCCGAGCTGGAGCCTGTTGTCGACAGCTTTCGCAGCTACCGCCAGCTGCTTGAGGATCTCGCCGGCGCCCGGGAGTTGCTCAAGGATGGCGACGCCGAGATGAGAACCATGGCGGAGGAGGAAATCAGCGCAGCCGAGACGAAAATGGCGGCGCTGGAACTGGAGCTGCAGCGTCAGTTGCTGCCCAAGGACCCCAATGACAGCAAGAACGTATTCCTGGAAATCCGCGCCGGCACCGGCGGCGACGAGGCCGCCATCTTCTCCGGGGACCTGTTCCGCATGTACAGCCGCTATGCCGAGCGCAACCGCTGGCAAGTGGAAGTCATCAGCGAAAGCCACGGCGAGCACGGCGGCTACAAGGAGATCATCAGCCGTATTGTGGGCCAGGGGGTCTACTCCAGGCTCAAATTTGAATCCGGCGCCCACCGGGTCCAGCGGGTGCCGGAGACCGAGTCCCAGGGCCGGATCCACACTTCCGCCTGTACCGTGGCGGTGATGCCCGAGGCCGACGAGCTGGAGGAAATCGCCATCAACAAGGCGGATATCAGGGTGGACACCTACAGGTCATCGGGGGCCGGCGGCCAGCATGTCAACAAGACCGACTCCGCCATTCGCATCACCCACCTGCCCAGCGGCATTGTGGTGGAGTGCCAGGACGAGCGGTCACAGCACAAGAACCGCGCCCGGGCCATGTCCCTGCTGGCCGCCAAGCTGAAAACCGCCCAGCAGGACGCCGCCAGTAAGGAGCAGTCGGACACCAGGCGCAGCCTGGTGGGCAGCGGTGATCGCTCGGAGCGAATCCGCACCTACAATTTCCCCCAGGGGCGCCTCACCGACCACCGCATCAACCTCACCCTGTACAAGCTGGATGACATCATGGCGGGCAACCTCGAGGAGGTGATCGGCCCCCTGGTGAATGAGTACCAGGCCGAGCTGCTGGCCGGTCTTGCCGAGTGATGGATTCGCGAGGCCATGGCGAGAGGAAGACCCCAGACCGCCAACAGGGGGGCTCCGGGGACGGGCCCACAACACCTTCGACTGCCGGCTCCCCCGGATGCCAAACCACCACCATTGCCGAACTGCTGCGGGAGGGTGCCAGCCTAACCGGCGACAGCGCCCGTCTCGACGCACAGATTTTACTGGCCCATACGCTGGGCTGCTCCCGCACCCATCTGTTCACCTGGCCGGAGCAGGAGGTGCCTGCGGACCTCGGTGCCAGGTACCGGCAATTGCTGCACCGTCGCACACAGGGGGAGCCCGTGGCTCATCTGGTGGAGACCCAGGAGTTCTGGTCTCTCTCCCTACAGGTCTCCCCCGCCACCCTGATACCCCGCGCCGATACCGAACTGCTGGTGGAGCTGGCCCTGGCCCTTGAGCTGCCGGCAGCCGCCCGGGTACTGGACCTGGGCACGGGCACCGGAGCCATCGCCCTCGCATTGGCCAGCGAGCGTCCCGGCTGGTCGATCCTGGCTGTGGACAGCCAGCCCGACGCTATGGCCCTGGCGCGACAAAATGCCCAACGACTCCGTTTTGACCAGGTTGAGGTCCGCCTCAGCAATTGGTTTCAGGAAGTGGCAGGTACCTTTGACCTGGTGGTCAGCAATCCCCCCTATATCGCACCGGACGACCCCCATTTGCAGCTGGGGGATGTCCGCTTCGAACCTGCTTCGGCCCTGGTCGCCAGCCACGGCGGCTACGGCGATCTGGCCCATATCATCGACCGAGGTCGCCACCATCTGGCGCCGGGGGGGGTATTGATGGTGGAGCACGGGGCAGAGCAAGGGGAGAGAGTGCGCACCCTCTTTGCCGCCAGTGGCTACCTTGACATTGCCACCCACAGGGATCTCGGCGGCCACCAGCGGGTGACCTTGGGCAAAGTGGCAAGCTGATCCCGGATCCCGCAAGAACACCCATCACCGGATCTCGGACGACCCGCAGCCCCGCGGGATAAAAAGCTGACGACCGACGAAAAAACACCCCGCACACTGCCTGTGTGCGGGGTGTTGCCAGGAGCTGCAAGCGGCGGCCAGGCCCTATGCCCGGTCGCCTCCTGCTGCATCTGTTACCACTGGATGGTAACCCCCACCTTGCCGCCAAACTCGCTGCTGGCACTGGTGGCCGCACCAAAGCCGCCGTGGACAGAGATGTGTCGGCTGACGCGACCGGTGGCGGTAACACCCACAGCCTCGACACCGTCGTAGAAGCCGCCACCGATGGACATGGCGAAGGTATTGGCATCCGTGGGCATGATAGTGGTCATGGCATTGGATATGGCAATACCGGCCATGGCGCGGTCATTGACATCCTGGGTCTTATCCTCCAACCAGCGGTACTGGTCCATGTTCACCGCGTCGGTGCCGCTGATACCCGGCGCCACATTGGTGATCCGCCGCTCACTGCCGATGGCACCCACCGAGAAGGTATTGGCCTCGGCGGCCACTGAGCCGGCGCCTATGGCCACCGAATTGAAGGCGGTGGCGTAGGAGTTGAAACCGATGGCGGTGGCGTTCTCGAAGGAGGCCGACGCGCCCGCACCCAGGGCGACGCTGTTGTCCGCCGCCGCCGATGCGCCGGTGCCCGCGGCAAAGCTGTTGTCCCCCCATGCCTGGGCTTGGTAGCCCTGGGCAACGCTGCCCTGACCTGCCGCGGTGGCGCCGCCGCCGATGGCGATGCTGTTCCAGGCGGAGGCGGTGGCGCCCTTGCCCTGGGCAATGCTTTCGAACCCTGATGCCGTGGCATTCTGGCCAAAGGCCTGCGACCCCTGGCCGGAGGCGGCGGCGTTGTCACCAAAGGCGATGCTGAAGCCACCCAGAGACCTGGAGCCGCTGCCCGCCGCCAGCGAGCCCTGGCCGGAGGCCTGGGCATTGCGGCCGATGGCAGTGGCATCCGCACCCGCGGCGCTGGCTTTGTCGCCTACCGCCGTGGCGGAATTAGCCAGGGCCTCGGAGCCCGCACCTATGGCTACCGCGGCATCACCCTCGGTTTTGGCATCCGTGCCCTGGGCAATGCTGTTGTCACCGTCCGCAGTGGCATCCTGGCCGATAGCCTGGGAGCCGTCGCTGTTGGCAGCGGCGTTCTCGCCGACGGCGATGGCACCGTCACCGGCAGCGGTGGCGGAATCGCCGGCAGCAACTGCAGCGTCCCCGCTGGCCTCGGCATCGGAGCCCGCCGCCAGAGAACCGGCGCCGCTGGCCGTGGCGCCCTGGCCAATGGCGGTAGCTTCAACTCCAGTGGCAGCAGCTGTGGCACCCAGAGCCGTGGCCAGATCCGCCGAGGCCTCGGCATCGGTACCCAGGGCAACGGTATTCAAGGCGGATGCCGTGGCTCCGAAACCCATTGCATTGGCGTTCTCACCACTGGCGGCAGCGTCATTGCCGATGGCCACGGTGTTGTCGTTGGTGGCCGCGGCACCCACGCCGTTGC
>CAZWUP010000103.1:0-5377 GCA_964637045.1 uncultured Porticoccaceae bacterium
AGCGCGCCATCCACAAATCAGGGCTGGGCCTGAATCCCTCCACCACCGGGGACATCATCCGCATCCCCATGCCGGCCCTCACCGAGGAGACCCGCAAGGTGCTGATCAAGCAGGCCAAGGCGGAGGCGGAAAATGCCCGGGTATCGGTGCGCAACATTCGCCGCGACATCCTCTCCGACGTCAAGGAGCTGCTCAAGGCCAAGGACATCACCGAGGACGAGGAGCGCAAGGCCCAGGACGATGTGCAGAAAATCACCGACAGTTTCGTGGCCAGGGTCGACGCCATGCTGGCGGATAAAGAAACCGATCTGATGGCAATCTAATTGCCCATCTCCCGCCGTTGAGCAACAGGTAATCCCATGGTTGGCGACACCAATGCCACAACGTCCCCTCATCCCCTGCGCCATGTGGCGATCATCATGGATGGCAACAACCGCTGGGCCAGGGGCCGGGGGCTGTCCGGCATAGCGGGCCACGAAAAGGGCGTGGAACGGGTGCGCGACGCCATGGACTCCTGTGCCCGCCACGATATCCAGTACCTCACCATGTTTGCCTTCAGCAGCGAGAACTGGGCCCGTCCCGCGGCGGAGGTGCGGGGTTTGATGTCGCTGATGACCACCTACCTCAAAAAGGAAATTCCCGAGCTCTGCACCCGGGGGATCCGCCTGCGGGTGATTGGCGAGCGGTCCAGGTTCAGCGAGCGCCTGTGCAAGCTGATTGCCGACGGCGAGCACCGCACCCGCAACGGCACCATGACCCTGACCCTGGCGGTGGACTACGGCGGGCGCTGGGACCTTGCCCAGGCCGCCCGCAAGCTGGCACTCAAGGTTCAGGCGGGGGCGCTGAGGCCCCAGGATATCGATGAAGAGGTGCTCGGCCGCCAGTTGTCCCTGGCGGATATTCCGCCCCCGGACCTGTGTATCCGCACCGCCGGGGAGCAGCGCATCAGCAATTTCCTGCTCTGGCAAATGGCCTACACCGAGCTGTACTTCACCCCCGTCTACTGGCCGGACTTTGATGAGCGCGCTTTTGACGGCGCCGTTGCCGAGTACAACAAAAGGCAGCGCCGCTTCGGCCTCAGCGCGGAACAGCTCCCCCAGGGCCGCCCTCCGGAGACTCAGCTTGCTTAAGCAGCGCGTCCTCACCGCCATCGTCCTCGCCCTGCTGGTGCTCGGCACCCTGTTTGGGCTGCCCGCTCCCTGGTTCGCCCTGTTTGCCGCCGGGGTAATCCTGGTGGCGGCCTGGGAGTGGGCCAATCTCGCCGCGGCGGGGCGCTGGCTTGGCCTCGCCTTCTACGGGCTGATGGCGGCGGCCATGGCCTGGATGTTTGCCGGTCTGGGCTTTGTCGAGCCACCGCTCCACCTGGAGCTGGTGAAACAGCTGCTGTTGGTGGGCTGCGCCTGGTGGGCGGTGGCCCTGCTCTGGGTGCAGGGCTACCCCTCCAGCGCCCTGCTGTGGGGCAGCACCCCGGTGCGCCTGGCAATGGGTATGCTGGTGCTGTTGCCGGCCTGGCTGGCCCTGAGCTGGCTGGTGACCCTGGAGCAGGGCCACTGGCTGGTGATCCTGGTGGTTCTCACCGTGGCCTGTGCCGATATCGGCGCCTATTTCTGCGGCCGCGCCTTTGGCCGCCGCAAGCTGGCGCCGGAGGTCAGCCCGGGCAAGACCCTGGAGGGCTTTGGCGGCGGCCTGGTGCTGGTGCTGCTGGTGATCTCGGTGGTGATCGCCCTCAGCCCTTCCCAGCGCCACCTGTGGTTGCAGTGGACGGTGGTGGAAGTCTTCACCGTCCTGGCCTCGGTGCTGGGGGATCTCCTGGAGAGCATGGTCAAGCGCCATCGCGGGGTGAAGGACAGCGGCAAGATTCTCCCCGGACACGGCGGGATTCTCGATCGCATCGACAGCCTCACCGCGGCTCTGCCGGTATTTGCCCTGCTGTATCTGTTGCTGATTTTCCCTCGATTATGACACAAAACATCACCATTCTGGGTTCCTCCGGCTCCATCGGCGAGAGCACCCTCGATGTTATCGCCCGCCACCCCGACCGCTACCGGGTTCACGCCCTGGCCGGTCACGCCCGGGTGGCGGTGCTGGCCCGGCAGTGTCAGCGCTTTCACCCCCGCCATGTGGTGGTGGGCACCGCCGAGGCCGCCCGCCAGCTGCGCGACCTGGTGCCCGCCGCAACCGCTGTCCACCACGGCCCCGAGGCCCTGGTGGCGGTGGCCGCGGACCCCGAGGTGGACACCGTGATGGCCGCCATCGTCGGAGCCGCCGGCCTGTTGCCCACCCTGGCGGCGGTGCAGGCGGGCAAGCGGGTGCTGTTGGCCAACAAGGAGTCCCTGGTGATGGCCGGCGGCCTGTTCATGGAGGCGGTGCGCACCAGCGGCGCCGTGCTGCTGCCCATCGACAGCGAGCACAACGCCATTTTCCAGTGCCTCCCCGCCGGCTATCGGCAGCCGGCCCCCGCCGGGGTGGCCAAGATCCTGCTGTCCGCCTCCGGCGGTCCCTTTCGCGACACTCCGGCGGCGGAGCTGGGGTCGGTCACCCCGGCCCAGGCCTGTGCCCACCCCAACTGGTCCATGGGCCAGAAGATCTCGGTGGATTCCGCCACCATGATGAACAAGGGTCTGGAGCTGATCGAGGCCTGCTGGCTGTTTGCGGTGACCCCGGAGCAGGTGGAGGTGGTAATCCATCGCCAGAGCGTGATCCACTCCCTGGTGTCCTATGTGGATGGCTCGGTGCTGGCCCAGCTCGGCAACCCGGATATGCGCACCCCCATCGCCCACGCCCTGGCCTGGCCCGAGCGCATCGCCTCCGGGGTCGAACCCCTCGACCTGGTGGGCCTGGCGCGGCTGGATTTCGAGGCCCCCGACCTGGAGCGCTTCCCCTGCCTGCGCCTGGCCCAGCAGGCCGCCGCCAGTGGTGGCGATTTTCCCGCCGCCCTCAATGCCGCCAACGAGGTGGCGGTGGCGGCCTTCCTGGCGGGGCAGATCGCCTTCACCGCAATTCCCCAGGTGGTGGCGGGGGGGTTGGACCGCTGGCAGGGCAGTGAACCGGTCGACTTGGCATGGGTCCAACAATCCGACAAACTGGCCAGGGAACTGGCCCAGCGCCAGGTGGAGGCAACACGCAGGTGATAGACACACTTCAGACGATTTTCTTTACCCTGGTCGCCCTCGGCGTCCTGGTCACCATTCACGAGTTCGGCCACTTCTGGGTGGCCCGCCGCTGCGGCATCAAGGTGCAGCGCTTTTCCATCGGTTTCGGCACCCCCTTCGCCCGCTGGCAGGACAGCAAGGGCACCGAGTTCGTGCTTGCCGTGCTGCCCCTGGGGGGCTATGTCAAGATGGTGGACGAGCGGGAGGGGGAGGTGGCCCCGGAGGACCTGCCCTACGCCTTCAACCGCAAAACCGTGTGGCAGCGGATCGCCGTGGTCAGTGCCGGCCCCCTGGCCAATTTTCTGCTGGCTGTTGTGGTTTACTGGATGGTCTTCCTCGGCGGTGTCCAGGGGGTGGCCCCCATTGTCGACGCCGTGGCCCCGGGTTCGGTGGCGGAGCGGGCCGGCCTCGAGGTGGGGCAGGAGATCATTGCCGTCGACGGCGAGCCCACCCCCACCTGGCAGACCCTCGGGGAACAGCTGGTGATGCGCCTCGGGGAGGAGGGTGTAATCACCTTTACCGTCCAGTACCCGGATTCCAGCCTCCAGTATCAACTGGAAGCCGAGCTCAGGGGCTGGCAGATCGACGACGCCAATCCCAACCCCATCGCCGATATGGGGCTTACCCTGTTCACCCCGCGGATTGCCCCGGTGGCCGACCAGGTGGTGGCGGGGGAGCCCGCCGCGAGCGCCGGGCTGCAGGCCGGCGACCGCATTCTGACCATGGACGGCGAGGCGGTGGCCGACTGGCAGTCCTGGGTGGCGTATGTGCGGGCCCGCCCCGGCCAGGTCATTGCCGTGGCGGTGGCCAGGGGAGAAACCCGATTCAGCACCCAGATCACCCCCAGGTCCGTGGTCCAGGAGGACGGCTCGGCCATCGGTCAGGTGGGGATGTCGGTGGTGATTCCCACCTGGCCCGACAGCCTGCTGAGAACCACCGAGTACGGGCCGCTGGGGGCCCTGACCCAGGCGCTGCGCCAGACCTGGAAAACCACCCACATGGTGCTCGACTCGGTGTGGAAAATGGTCACCGGCATTATTTCGCCCAAACACTTGAGTGGCCCTATAACCATTGCTAAAGTGGCGGGCGCCTCCGCGGACCACGGATTCTCAGCCTACCTGGGCTTTCTGGCCCTGTTGAGTGTCAGCCTTGGGGTGCTGAACCTGCTGCCAATCCCCGTGCTGGATGGCGGCCACCTGATGTACTACATCGTCGAGGCCTTGAAGGGCAGTCCAGTTTCCGAAAAAGTGCAAATGGCAGGTTATCGTCTCGGCCTGTTTCTGGTCGTTGGTTTGATGGTAATCGCCCTATACAATGACGTGATGCGGCTCTAGTGGTCCGCGGCAACGCCACTGGGATGTTCACTGGCTACAAGGACAACAACAGAAGAATGACTGTTATGAAGCGTGTTTTACTGCCTTTGCTCTTTTGTCTGCTGACGGCCCCGGCCCTGGCCGAGGTGTTTGTCATCGAGGATATCCGCCTGGAGGGCTTGCAGAGGGTCAGTGCCGGCACGGTGTTTTCGGCCATGTCCTACAAGGCCGGCGACCTGGTGGACGAGCAGGGGATCAAGGACATAACCCGCTCCCTGTTTCAGACGGGCTACTTCAGCGACATCAAGATCGCCCGCGACGGCGGTGTGCTGATCCTGGTGATCACCGAGCGCCCCGCGGTTTCCGAGATCAACTTCGAGGGCAACAAGGCCATCAAGACCGAGGACCTGATGAAGGCCCTGCGGGACAACGGCCTGGCGGAGGGCCAGATTTTTCGCCAGTCGGTGCTCGAGGGCATGATCCAGGAGCTGCAGCGCCAGTATGTCAGCCAGGGCCGCTACGGCGCCCTGGTGGAAACCGATGTCCAGGAACTGCCCCGCAACCGGGTGGCGGTCAATGTCACCATCAAGGAAGGGGATGTCGCCAAGATCAAGCAGATCAACATCATCGGCAACCAGGATTTCTCCGACAAGGAATTGCGCGACGAGTTTGAGCTCAATACCACCGGCTGGTTCTCGTGGATGACCGGCAACGACAAGTATTCCCGGGAAAAACTCAGCGGCGACCTGGAGCGCCTCCAGTCCTGGTACCTGGACCGCGGCTACCTGGAGTTCAAGATCAATTCCACCCAGGTGTCGGTGAGCCCCGACAAGCAATCGGTATTTATCTCCGTCAACCTCGACGAAGGCGGTGTCTACAACGTGGGCGAGCTCAGCCTGGCGGGGGAGTTGA
>CAZWUP010000103.1:5387-9093 GCA_964637045.1 uncultured Porticoccaceae bacterium
AAGCGAGATTCGCCAGCTGATCACCCTGGAACAGGGCGAGCGCTTCTCCCAGCAGCTGATGACCAGCTCGGCGGAGCTGATCACCAGGCGCCTGGGCAACGAGGGCTATACCTTCGCCGAGGTCCAGGGCTTCCCCGAGGTCAATGCCGCCGACAGGACCGCCAAGGTCACCTTTTTCGTCAATCCCGGCAAGCGCGCCTATGTGCGGCGCATCGAGTTCCGCGGCAACACCAAAACCTCCGACGAAGTGTTGCGCCGGGAAATGCGCCAGATGGAGGGCGGCGCCGCGTCATCCGAGTTGATCGAACACTCCAAGGTGAGGCTGGAGCGCCTGGGCTTCTTCAAGGAAGTGCAGGTCGAAACCCGGGAAGTCCCGGGCACCGGCGACCAGATCGACGTCAACTACACCGTGGAAGAACAGCCCTCCGGCAGCATCGGCGCCAGCGTGGGCTACGCCCAGGGCTACGGCCTGGTGCTGGGGGCCAACCTGCAGGAAAACAACTTCCTGGGCAGCGGCGACAGGGTGGGCGTGGGCATCAACCGCAGCACCTATCAGACCAGCCTGCAGTTCTCCTACACCGACCCCTATTTCAACACCGACGGTGTCAGCGCCGGCTTCAACGTGTTTTACCGGGAGACCGACTACGGCGAATTCAACCTGGCCAACTACACCACCGACAGCTTCGGCGCCGGCCTCAATTTTGGCTATCCCCTGTCCGAGACCGCCAGCCTGGGCTTCGGCCCCAGCTATGAAAACCTGACCATCGACCTGGGCACCTTCACCTCCAAGGAGATCACCGACTTCGTCGAGGCCAACGGCGACCAGTACGACATCTTCACCCTCAATCTCAACGCGGTGAAATCCACCCTCAACCGGGGCATCTTCGCCACCCGGGGTTACTTCCACCGCCTGAGCCTGGACGTGGCGGTGCCCGGCAGTGATGTTGAATACTACAAGCTGTCCTACTCGGCCCAGTTCTATCAGCCCATCACCGACAGCCTCACCCTGAAGCTGCGCACCGACTGGGGCTATGGCGACGCCTACGGCGACACCCTCAGACTGCCGTTTTTCAAGAACTTCTACGGCGGCGGCTTCGGCTCGGTGCGGGGCTTCGAGCGCAATACCCTGGGGCCGAGGGACACCCCCGCCCAGATCTGCAACGACTTCACCAACCCCGCCGACAACCCCGGTTGCGAGCTGATCGATGTGGACGAGCCGGACCCCTTTGGCGGCAATGTGCTGGCGGAAGTGGGCGCGGAGATCATCTTCCCGCTGCCGTTTCTCAAGGACCAGCGCTCGGTACAGGCATCCCTGTTTTTCGACGCCGGCAACGTCTTCGACACCGACTGCGAGGTCGAGGGCGCCAACAACTGCTTCAAGCCCGACGCCGGCGAACTGCGCTATGCCACCGGCCTTGCCGCCACCTGGCTCAGTGGCTTCGGCCCCATCACCATCAGCCTTGGCAAGGCCCTCAACGAGGGCGATCTGGACGACACCGAGTTCTTCCAGTTCTCCCTGGGACAAACCTTTTGACAACCCCCAAACCCATCCATCTACGGAGATTGTGTGTGCATAATTTGAAAGTCGCTTTAATACTGTTGGCCGCCCTGTTCAGTGCTTCAGTAATGGCAGAAACCAAGATTGCCGTGGTCGACCTGGGGGCGGCGATCTTTGGCTCAGATATCGCCCAGAGCCGCCAGAAAGAGCTCCAGGGGCGTTCCGAGTACGCCACCCTGCAGGCCAAATACGACAGCACCGCGGCGGATATCAAGGCGCTGCAGAAAGATGCCGAGGCCAAGAGCATGACCTGGTCAGACGACCAGAAAACCGAGTTCCAGAAAAAGATGGAATACCTGCGGGCCGATATCGAACTCACCGCCCGCAAGCTGGAGTCCGAGGTCCGCGGCCTGCAAAACAGTATCGTCAGGGAGCTTCAGCCCAAGGCCCTCGAGGCCCTGCAGGAGCTGGTGGATCAGGAAGGCATCACCGTGCTGCTGCGTTCCGACGCGGTGCTGATGGCCAAGCCGGAGCTGAACCTCACCGCCAAGCTCACCGAACGCTTGAACAGCAAAACCAAGTAAGCTCTCCGTGCCCGCCGCCGTCACCCTGCAGGCCCTTGCCGAGATCCTCGGCGCCGATCTGCGGGGCGACGGCAGCTGTCTGATCGGCGGCCTCAACACCCTTCAGGACGCCGGGGAGGGGGAGTTGAGCTTTCTCGCCAGCTCGGCCTACAGCCGCTACCTGGCCACCACCGGCGCCAGCGCCGTCATCCTCACCGCGGAGAATGCCGGCAACTTTCCCGGCAACGCCCTGGTGGTGGCCAATCCCTATCTGGCCTACGCCAGGCTCAGCGCCATTTTCGCTACCAGCTACCAGGTGCAGCCCGGTGTCCACCCCAGCGCGGACCTGGCCCCCAGCGCGGAGGTGAGCGACACCGCCAGGGTGTGCGCCCGGGTGGTGATCGAAGACGGCGCGGTGGTGGGCGACGGGGTCTACCTGGGGCCGGGCACTGTGGTCGGCCGCGATGCGGTGGTGGGGGCGGGCTGTTACCTGCATGCCAATGTCACCCTGTACCACGGTGTCCGCCTCGGTTGCCGGGTGGTGATCCACAGCGGCGCGGTGATCGGCGGCGACGGTTTCGGCTTTGCCAACGACCGGGGCAGCTGGGTCAAGATTCACCAGTTGGGGAGCGTCGAGATTGGCGACGATGTGGAGATCGGCGCCAATACCACCATCGACCGGGGCGCCCTGGGCAACACCACCATCGGCAACGGGGTAATCATCGACAACCAGGTGCAAATTGCCCACAACGTGCAGGTCGGGGATAATAGCGCGCTGGCCGGGTGTTCGGCCATTGCCGGCAGCACCAAGGTCGGCAAAAACTGTGTGCTGGCGGGGGGTGCGGGGCTGGTGGGCCATATCGAATTGTGCGACGGGGTGACGGTCACCGCCATGTCCATGATCACCAGGTCCATTGCCACCCCAGGTGTCTATTCATCGGGCACCCCATTTGAAGCCAACGCCAGATGGAAGAAAAATGCCGTCAGATTCAGCCAGCTGGATACCATGGCGAAAAAACTGGCTGCCCTGGCCAAACTGAAAGACCAGGCAGGAACAAGCGAATCCTAACCAGCAGGTTGTCGAGTAACTTCATGGAAATAAGAGAAATCAAAGAATTCCTGCCCCACCGCTACCCGTTTTTGCTGGTGGACAGGGTGCTGGAGCTGGTGCCCGGCGAGCGCATTCTCGCCTACAAGAACATCACCGCCAACGAAGAGGTGTTCAACGGCCACTTTCCCCAGGCACCGATTTTTCCCGGAGTGATGATCATCGAAGCCATGGCCCAGGCCAGCGGCATCCTCGGGTTTTCCACCGTCAACAAGCGTCCGGATGAGAAAACCCTCTACCTCTTCGCCGGGGTGGACGGGGTGCGGTTCAAGCGCCAGGTGATCCCCGGCGACCGCCTGATGCTGGAGGCCAGCATCGACTCCGTGAAGCGCAATATCTGGAAATTCAGCTGCCGCGCCACCGTGGACAACAACCTGGCCTGCGAAGCCCAGCTGCTGTGCGCACTGCAGGAGCTGGATTAGGCGGCGTTAGGGAATCTCTGACTAGTGCTGTTTCAATTTGATTTTGGCCAGATCGAATTTGTGTAGGAGCCCGGCACCCAGGGCACTCGCTCCGCTCGCGGGGCAGGCTCTCCTC
>CAZWUP010000104.1:0-9022 GCA_964637045.1 uncultured Porticoccaceae bacterium
CGAAGGCAGCCGTAATCCGACAAAGGCAAGGTGCCCCGCGGGACAGGGCGTCCCAACGAGGCAGCGCAACCCGTCACCCAGCGAATGTCGGGTTACGCTGCGCTAACCCGACCTACGGGGCGCGGTGTATGGGAATGGGTAGGTCGGATTAGGCGCAGCCGTAATCCGACAAAGGCAAGGTGCCCCGTGGGACAGGGCGTCCCAACGTGGCAGCGCAACCCGTCACCCAGCGAATGTCGGGTTACGCTGCGCTAACCCGACCTACGGGGCGCGGTGTATGGGAATGGGTAGGTCGGATTAGGCGCAGCCGTAATCCGACGACGCCAAGGTGCCCAGCGGGACAGGGCGTCCCAACGTGGCAGCGCAACCCGCCACCCAGGGCGTACCCCGCGGGTAGTGCGCCCAATCCCCTACTCAGACAAAATTGGCGTTTACGAACTCCCAGTTCACCAGGTTCCAGAAGGCTTCCACGTACTTGGGGCGCTGGTTGCGGTAGTCGATGTAATAGGCGTGTTCCCATACATCGCAGGTCAGCAGCGGGGTTTTGCCCTCGGTGAGGGGGCAGCCGGCGGCGCCCATGTTGACGATTTCAACGGCGCCGTCGGCGTTCTTCACCAGCCAGGTCCAGCCGGAGCCAAAGTTGCCTGCCGCCGAGGCGGAGAACTTTTCCTTGAACGCGGCAAACGAGCCAAAGGCCTTGTCGATGGCGCTGGCGATGGCGCCACTGGGTTCGCCGCCGCCGTTGGGGCTCAGGCAGTTCCAGTAAAAGGTGTGGTTCCAGATCTGGGCGGCGTTGTTGTAGATGCCGCCGGAGGCGCTGGTGATAATGTCCTCGAGGCTTTTGCCCTCAAACTCGGTGCCCGGCACCAGGTTGTTGAGGTTGGTGACATAGGCGTTGTGGTGCTTGCCGTAGTGGTAGTCGAGGGTCTCTTCCGAGATATGGGGCGCCAGGGCGTTTCTGGCATAGGGTAGTTCAGGAAGGGTAAAACTCATGATGATTCATCCTTTAAGTTACAACAAATGAATTCCCGCCCGGGATGAGGGCCAGCATTTGACCGCCGGGGGGAAACAAGTATTCCAGCTACTGACTAACTGGAGAACCCAAGTCTAGCAGAGACTGAGGAAAAACTCAGGGCGGCCATACGGGGGACGGGTTCAGGATGCGCGGAGGGGGAAGGGCCAACAGGCGCCAATTTTGGGTTTACAATCGTCTGGCGCCGGGACATCATAGGGGGGTTCCGGTGGCGGGGAAGGGCGGTTTCAACTCCTGCGCCGGCTGCCCAAGACCATAACCCCATAACAAAGGTAGGACACTATGACCGATTTCCTTTCCATGAATTTTGTGAATTTCCTGTTCCGCTGGGGACACCTGCTGTTCGGTATCACCTGGATCGGCATGCTCTATTACTTCAATTTCGTGCAGGGGGCCTATTTCAAGGAGGGCACCCCGGAGGCGGTGGCGGACGCCAAGCAAAAACTCGCTCCCCGGGCCCTGTGGTGGTTCCGCTGGGGCGCCATGTTCACCTTTATCACCGGCGTGGTGCTGTTGGGGGGTATGGCCCACCCCAATATCCTCAATAACTACATTGTGATGGGCGCCACCCTGGGCACCCTGATGTTCCTCAATGTCTGGCTGGTGATCTGGCCCAACCAGCAAATCGCCCTGGGCATGAAGGAGGGCGACGGCCCGACGGCGGCCGCCAAGGCACTGCTGGCGTCGCGCACCAATGTGCTGTTTTCCGGCCCCATGGCATTTGCCATGCTCGCCAGCCCCCACAGCGGAGCCTGGGGTGGCGATGGCTGGGGTACCGGGATTGGCGGGCTTGACCTGATGGTCACCCTGGCCATAATTGCCCTGCTGGAAATCAACGCCCTGGTGGGCAAGCAGGGCCCCATGACCAGCGTCAAGGGGGTGATCCATTGCAGCCTGGGCCTGACGGTGGTGCTGGTGGCGGTGCTCGCGGTGCTGTAAGGCCGCGCAGCGGAAAAGGCCGACATTTGTCGGCCTTTTTTCTATCCACTGAACGAGCGCTGCCTTGGGTTTATAGTAAGCTATCGCTTAATTAGTCAGCATTTCCTCACATCGCACGACAGTGAGCAGGAGTGCCGAATAGTTGCGCTAACCCTTTTATATGTCGGCCATCTGGATACCCCATGAGTGACAACGAACGCTATCAAGGACCGCTAACCGCCAGCCGCGACGACGCCGGTATCGGCCGCGGCAAACTCCCGCCGGAACGGCCCGCAGGCAAGCCCAAAAGAGACTTCAGCGGCCTCTTCGCCGGCCGCGTGCCGTTGGTGGCCGCGGTGCTGGTGGTGCTGGTTCTCGGTGCCTTGATTTGGCGCCAGGCCGCCCAGTTGAGCGAGTTGCGCCGCCAGTTCGACGAGCTTTCCTCCCTGATCAGGAGCACCGACGAATCCCTCAGCGAGTCCGGCACCATGCTCACCATGAAAATCCGCGAGCAGCAGGAAACCCTCGACACCCACTGGTCGGAAATCAAAAAGCTGTGGGGAGTGTCCTACGACCGCAACCGCAAGGCCATCGAGGCCAACACCAAGGCCACCGCCGCCGCCGCCAAGCAGGCCAAGGAGGCGGCAGACCTGGCCCGCCGCCAGCAGCAGGCGGTGGCGGAGCTGCAAAAGAGCCTCACCGAACTCAGCGCGGAGCTGCAGACCACCGCCGCCACCACCAGGAACCTGGGGGGCTCGGCGCTGGCGGTGACCGCCCAGCTGGAAGAGCTGCAGAGCCAGCTCGGCGACCTGGAGTCCGCGGTGAAGAAAACCCAGGGCCTGGCCCCCAGGGTGGCGGAGACCGAGAAGGCGCTGAAGGCCATGGACACCTACCGGCTGCAGATCAACCAGCAGTTGCAGCAGCTGCGCCAGCAGGTGCAGCAGCCCTGAGGGCGGCTGTCCGGCTGACAAAACTGTCCAAATCCCCGCGGATTCAGTAGAATTCGGCCTCTTTCCGAGCCGAGCATGTGAGACAAGCCATGACTGTAATCCGCCAGGACGACCTTATTCAAAGCGTCGCCGATGCCCTGCAATTCATCTCCTACTACCACCCCATCGACTTTATCGAAGCTGTGCACGAGGCCTACCAGCGGGAGGAATCCAAGTCCGCCAAGGACGCCCTGGCGCAAATATTGATCAACTCCCGGATGTGCGCCATGGGCCACCGACCCATCTGCCAGGATACCGGCATCGTCAGCGTGTTCCTCAAGGTGGGGATGAACGTCCGCTGGCAGGGGGACATGAGCGTTGAAGACATGGTCAACGAAGGTGTGCGCCGGGCCTACGGCTGTGCCGACAATGTGCTGCGGGCCTCGGTACTGGCGGACCCCGACGGCGCCCGCAAGAACACCGGCGACAATACCCCGGCGATGATCACCTACAAGATCGTGCCCGGCGATACCCTGGATGTGCACGTCGCCGCCAAGGGCGGTGGCTCCGAGGCGAAGTCCAAGTTTGCCATGCTCAACCCCTCCGACTCGGTGGTGGACTGGGTGCTGGAGCAGGTGCCGAAAATGGGCGCCGGCTGGTGTCCCC
The DNA here is from genome assembly GCA_964637045.1 of uncultured Porticoccaceae bacterium. Taxonomy (GTDB): domain Bacteria; phylum Pseudomonadota; class Gammaproteobacteria; order Pseudomonadales; family Porticoccaceae; genus CAYXXZ01. Next base: position 3,547 of record CAZWUP010000104.1, read on the forward strand.
CCGGCATGCTGGGCATCGGCATCGGCGGCACCGCCGACAAGGCCATGCAGATGGCCAAGGAGGCGCTGCTCGACCCCATCGACATCCACCAGCTGCAGGCCCGGGGCGCCAGCAACCGCGCCGAGGAGCTGCGTCTGGAGCTGATGGACAAGGTCAACCGGCTGGGTATCGGCGCCCAGGGCCTGGGGGGGCTCACCACGGTGCTCGACGTCAAGGTCAAGGACTGCCCCACCCACGCCGCCAACAAGCCGGTGGCCATCATCCCCAACTGTGCGGCCACCCGCCACACCCACTTCGTTCTCGACGGCAGCGGCCCCGCCCAGCTGGCGGTGCCGGGCCTGGAGCACTGGCCGGAAATCAGCTGGGACGTGGGGGAGAGTGTGCGCCGGGTGAACCTGGACACCCTCACCAAGGCCGATATTCAGGACTGGCGCCCCGGTGAAACCGTGCTCCTGTCCGGCAAGATGCTCACCGGGCGGGACGCCGCCCACAAGAAGATGGTGGATATGATCAACAGCGGCCAGCAATTGCCGGTGGACTTCACCAACCGCTTTATCTACTACGTTGGCCCCGTGGACCCCGTCGGCGACGAGATTGTCGGCCCCGCGGGGCCCACCACCGCCACCCGGATGGACAAATTCACCCGCACCATGCTGGAAAAAACCGGCCTTATCGGCATGGTGGGCAAGGCGGAGCGCGGCCCTTCCGGCATCGACGCCATCCGCGACAACAAAGCGGTGTACCTGATGGCGGTGGGCGGCGCGGCCTATCTGGTGTCCAAGGCCATTACTGCATCCCGGGTGGTGGCCTTCCCGGAGTTGGGTATGGAGGCGGTCTATGAGTTTGAAATCAAAGACATGCCGGTGACGGTGGCGGTGGACGTCAAGGGTGAATCCGTCCACCAGACCGGCCCCAAGCAATGGCAGGCGATTATCGAAAACAAGGTGGTTGACGTTGTTTGATCGGCATTCTTGGCCTATTCTTGTAGCCGTAGGACGTGACGAGGGTCGCACTTGTGGCGCGGGAACGGGAGTACACTCCCTTACTGTAATCACGGGGTGCCGCTTGACGTCCTAGTGTCATGGGGAAAGCGTACGCTCTGCGCTGATTATTGATCGCACTTTATCAGGATGACGAAAATGGGAAAAAGAATAGCGTCTGCAATCACCGGCGTAGCACTGTTCGCGGCCGCCTCTGGCGGTTTTGCGGAAGAGCTTCGCGGCGTGTATCTGGGTCCGTCGGTGACGGGTTACTTCTTTGATGACGACAGGTTTATCCACGACGAGGATGACGATGCCGTGGTCCTTGGCCTGAATCTGGGTTACCGCTTCGACAATCCTCTGGCCATCGAGCTGGGCTACGGCCGGGATATCGATGGCATGGACCTCGATGTGTTCAGGCTCGATGGTTTCTACTACCTGCCCCGCAGTGAAGGCGGTTGGGCGCCCTATTTTGTCCTGGGTTACACCAACTACAACTTCGACGACAAGCACATCATGGCCGATGGCGACGACAGCACCGGGCAGATGGATGCCGGTTTTGGCGTCTCCAAAACCTGGGGCACCCAGTGGGAGTTCCGCGGTGATGGCCGTTTCCTCGAGCGTTTTGGCAGTGGCGATCAGGCCACCGATCTGGCTCTAAACCTGGCATTGAACTACTACTTTGCCAAGCCCGCCGCACCCGTGGCCGAGCCGGAGCCAGTGGCCCAGCCCCAGCCCGCGCCCGAAACCCGCACCCTCACCGTCAAACTCAATGTGCTGTTCGAGTTCGACAAGGCGGTGGTGCGGGCCATCTACGGGGATGAGCTGGCCGCCGTCGGCAGCGCCATGCGGGAGCACGACGACATCGAGCTGGTGCTGGAAGGGCACACCGACTCCGTGGGCAGCGATGCCTACAACCAGGATCTTTCCAAGCGCCGGGTTGAGGCGGTCAAGGAAAAACTGGTGGCGGACTTCGGTATCGCCGCCAACCGGATCAGCACCGTCGGCTACGGCGAAAGCCGCCCCATTGCCGACAACGCTACGGAAGAGGGTCGTGCCCTCAATCGCCGGGTGGTGGGCGAGCTCACCTTTACCGAGGTTGTGACGCCCTAGTGCTGCGGCACACAGCCATCGGCTCGGGTGTGGTCGGGGCGCTTCCTGGGCCATGTCCAGACCGATGGTTGTGACAGGTTGTTGATAAAAAAATGGCGCCCAGGGGCGCCATTTTTTGTTGGTGAACTATATTTTCTCTCGGGAGGCAAGTATTCCTGTACACTGCGGTGACGCGATTCACATATTTGGCCAATTAATCTGGACAAGTTATTCATTGCAATTACAATAGTTACAGCACTTTCTTAAACAAAGGGGTAAAAATATGCGTAAAGTTACTGCTCTTGCTGGCGCACTACTGCTAGCGTCGTCCTTTACCGCCGTTGCCGGTGAAGGTTTCTACGCTGGTCCTTCAGCATCCTACTATTTTCTCGACCGCGATCGGGTTGTGACCGGCGACGCCAACGAATCCCTGATCATGAGCGGCAACCTGGGTTACCGCTTTGCCGGCCCCTGGGCCCTGGAGGCTGGCTGGGGTGCCGGCATGTTCTCCGACGACGACATCGACGACGATATGGATGTCGTCAAGGTCGACGCCCTGTACTTCCTCGGCGACAACCGCGAGAACTGGGCCCCCTACCTGGTGGCTGGCTTTACCGACTTCAGCCGCGACAGCAACCCCAGGCTGGAGGATGACGAGGAAGATACCCAGCAGCTCGGCTTTGGCTTTGGTATCTCCAAAATGGTCCAGGAGCAGTTCGAGGTTCGCACCGACGCCCGTCTGCTGCAAAAGGTCAGCGGCGGCGAGAGCGGCACCACCGACCTGGCTCTGAACCTGGCCTTCAACTATTACTTCAGCAAGCCCGCGGCCCCTGCCCCGGTGGTTGAAGCCGCGCCCCCACCCCAGGAGACGCCAGCCACCAGGACCATCACCGTCAGGCTCAACGTGGAATTTGAGTTCGACAAGGCTGTGGTGCGCAACATCTACGGCGACGAGCTGAACGCCGTGGCCAACGCCATGAAGGAGCACGACGATATCAACCTGGTACTGGAAGGCCACACCGATTCCATTGGCACCGATGCCTACAACCAGGATCTCTCCGAGCGCCGGGTTGCCGCCGTCAAGGCCAGGCTGGTTCAGGACTACGGCATTCCCGCCGGTCGCATCAGCACCGTGGGCTACGGCGAGAGCCGCCCCATTGCGGATAACAGCACCGACGAGGGCCGCGCCCGCAACCGTCGGGTTATCGGCGAGCTGAGCTATACCGAGGTGGTCAACGACTGACCGAGTATTGCCTCCAGTGAAACGGCGCCTCGGGGCGCCGTTTTTTTTTACCTCGCGGTTGATAGTCCGCAGCCGTCCGGGAAACCCATCTTCAACATTACCAATGACGGCGGCAGCCAACCGGCAATTGGCTCCTCGGCCAAGGATATTCGCCCGCAGGAGCCCACTCCGCGGGCGAACGACGGTGGCACCCAATGGGCTATGGGCACATCGCCTACCCCCATTCGCCCACAGAGTGGGCTCCCACGGGATTCTCCAGGCTCTCTGTAGGAGCCCACTCTGTGGGCGAACGACGGTGGCACTTTGAAGATGGGTTTACCGGGCGGTTACCATTGCCCAGAGGTAACCGCCCAGCACCGCAAGGTGAAGCGGTCGCTGTTGGTCGGGTGGGACAGGAAGCTGTAAGCTTTGGGGGATTTCTGATTAGGCAACCACCGATTAATTGCCATTGCGGGGAGTGCAATCGCTGCCTGGGGCTCCCTGTCTAACTGTCATTGCGAGGAGTGCAACGACGAAGCAATCTCAAACCTCCAGATTGCTTCGCTGCGCCCCTCGTTGCACTCGGAGCTTGCTCGCAATGACAAAGCGGAGTTTCATTGCGAGGGCAGATAATCAGAAATTCCCCGAGTCCGCCGCCACGATGCGACTCGACTGACAATCCGACCGCTGTGTAAACCGACCTGGTGAGCAAAAGACGATGACCTCAATTTTCTGGCACGACTACGAGACCACGGGAATCTCCCCCGCCATGGACCGGCCCCTGCAGTTTGCCGGAATCCGAACCGATGAGAACCTCACTGTTATCGGCGAGCCCCTGAGTCTTTACTGCAAGCCCTCCCGGGAGATCCTGCCCCATCCGGAAGCCTGTCTGATCACCGGCATCACCCCGCAACATGCCGATGCCGAGGGCCTTGCCGAGCCGGAATTTATCGCCGCCATCCACCGGGAGTTCATGGTGCCCGGCACCTGTGGCGCCGGTTACAACAGTATCCGCTTCGACGACGAGGTCACCCGCTACACCCTGTACCGGAATTTCTACGACCCCTACGAGCGGGAGTGGCAGGGGGGCAATTCCCGCTGGGATATCATCGATATGCTGCGCCTGGCCCACGCCTTGCGCCCCGAGGGCATCCAGTGGCCCCGGGGGGAGGACGGCGAGGTGAGTTTTCGCCTGGAGTTGCTCACCGCCGCCAACGACATCGGTCACGACGCCGCCCACGACGCCCTCTCCGATGTCAGGGCCACCATCGCCATGGCGCGCCTGGTGAAGGCGCGGCAACCCAGGCTTTACGACTATGTCTTCAGCCACCGCCACAAGCACCAGGTGGCGCAATTGATCGACCTCGGCCAGCGCAAGCCCTTTCTCCATGTGTCCTCCCGCCTGCCCAGGGAGAACGCCCACACCGCCCTGATGATCCCCCTCTGTCAGCACCCCAGCAACAAGAACGCGGTGATCGCCTTCAACCTGGCGGCGGACCCCGGGGACCTGCTGACCCTGGATGCGGAGGCCATACGGGAGCGGGTATTTACCGCCGCCGCCGAGCTGGAAGAGGGGGTGGCGCGGATCCCCCTCAAGGCGGTGCATATCAATCGTTGCCCGGTGGTGGCCACCCCCAAGCTGTTGGACGAGGCGGCGGCAGTGCGTTTGGGCATCGATCTGGGGCGCTGCGAGCAACACTGGCGGCAACTCAAGGATGCGGATCTGGGGGGCAAGCTGGCGGAGGTTTTTACCAGCGCGCCCTTTGCCCAGGGCAGGGATCCGGAGGCTGCCCTCTACGAGGGCTTCCTGCCCCCGGCGGACAAGCCCCTGCTGGCCAAAGTGAGAAGTGCCGGGGCCGACGAGCTGGCGGTATTTCAGGGCAGGTTTACCGACAAGCGCTACCGGGAGTTGGTGTTTCGCTACCGGGCAAGGTTTTTCCCCGCCAGCCTCACCCCCGAGGAGCAGCTGGTGTGGGCGGAGCAGCGCTACCTGATGCTGACCGAGCCCAATCAGGGCCGCCTGCATCTGGACGCCTATTTCGACCGCCTCGACGCACTGTCCGCCGAGCCCGGGCAGACGGCAACGGGGCAAAAAATTATCGCCGCCCTGCGGGAGTGGGGGGATGTGTTGCTGAGCCAGTGAGGAATTGTGCCCCATAATAACCCGGTGCCACCCCCATTC